>DQVI01000184.1 GCA_015661825.1 Novosphingobium capsulatum | reverse complement strand
CCGGCTGCTGCGCGAGCCGCCGCAGTGCAGGCCCCTGTCGCCTCGGTGCCTGCCCCGGCGGCTGCACCGGTGATCCAGCCCCTGCCGCTCGATGAAAGTGTCGACGTGGCAGGCACGGCGGCTCCGCGCGGGCCGGTCGATCCGCTCGATTCGATCGATCCGAACACGCTCGATGCGCTGATCGCCAGGGCCCGGCCCAAAGAGGACATTCCCCCGCGTGCCCAGCGCAGCCTTGCGCGGGTGGGGGTGATCGATCAGGTCGATGGCGGTTTTCCGGCGACGTCGACGCATTACCTCAACGGTGCTTTCGTCGAGCCGTTGCTCGCGCAGATGAACGGGCCGCTGGTTTCGCGCTGGGGGCACATTCTGGTGCGGCGCGCGCTGGCCAGCCGCCTCGATACGCCGGTGGGGATGAACGGGGCCGACTGGGCCGCGCTGCGCGCCGGGCTGCTGTTGCGCATGGGCGAGGCCGATGCCGCGCGCGCCATGGTGCAGTCGGTCGACAGCGGGTTCTTCACCCCCGGCCTCGAAGATGCGGCCATGGCCAGTTTCATGGCCACGGCTGATCCGATCGGGCTGTGCCCGGTGACGGCGCTGACCGCTTCGGGGCGTCCGGGCTGGAACTGGGATCTCGCCCGTGCGATCTGCTCGGCCTATACCGGCGACGGGCCGCCCGCGATGGCCCAGCTCGACCGCCTGATCCGGCGGGGCGGGGGCGCGCGGATCGATGTTCTGCTGGCCGAGAAGTTTGCCGGGGCGGCGACCGCCACCCGGCGCGCGGTGACGATCGACTGGAAGGATGTCGACGGGTTGACGCCGTGGAACACCGGCCTTGCCTTCGCGACCGGGATCGAGCCGCCGCAGGACCTGCGCGAGAAGGCCTGGGCCGATTATGCGGTTCTGGCGGTGCGCGCGCCGATGCTGCCCTTGGCCACGCGCTGCGCCGCAGCCGACGTGGCCGGGGGGCGCGGCATCCTGTCGAGCGCGGCCATGGTCGATCTCTACAGCCAGGTTGCCGCCATCGATGCGGCGGACGGGGCGGTTCAGGACAAGACCTGGGGCCCGCTCGCCGCGCAGTTGCGCACGGCCTATGTGGCGACAGATGCCGGGGACCGTCTGGCCGCGATCAAGGCGCTGTGGGGCTCGCCCGACGACCCCGAGAAGGCCTATTCGCGTCTCGTGCTCACGGCCTATGCCGCCGCGCGGATGGTGCCCAGCCAGGACATGGCGGGCGATGCGCGCACGCTGATCGCCTCGATGCTGACCGCCGGGCTCGATGCCAATGCCGCGCGCTGGGGCGCGGTGGTGCCTGCCGGAAGCGGGGCCTGGGGCCTTGTCGCGCTGGCCGCTCCGGTCAAGAGCGCGGTGATCAATGGCGAAGTGCTCGACAGTTTCCAGAGCGAGGATGACAGCAGCGGGGCCTTGCGCTCGCAGTTCCTGCTGGCAGGCCTGATGGGCCTGGGCCGTGTCGACGATGCGACGGGGCAGGCTTTTGCGGGCAAGCTCAAGCTCAACCTCGGGCGCGAAACGCGCTGGACCCGTGCGATCGATGATGCCGCCGCTTCGGACAACCCCGCGCTTGTCGCGCTGCTCGCCGGGTTCGGCATGCAGGCGGCCAGCTGGGACAAGATGACGGCGGTGCATCTCTACCACATCGTCTCGGCGCTGCGCCGGGTGGGGCTTGAGGGCGAGGCGCGGATGATCGCCGCCGAAGCCGTGGCGCGGGTGTGAGCGGCAAGCTGGCCGGGCGGCAGGACGAAACGGCGCAGGATGGGGCACAGCAGGCGGGGGCATCCGCCGCTTTTGCAGGGTCTTCGCGCCCGGTTGCCGCTTTTCTGGAAATGATGGCGGCCGAGCGTGGGGCAGCGGCCAACACGCTGGCCGCCTATGCCCGCGATCTGGCGGCGGCAGAGGCTGTGGTCGGCGATCTTCTGGCCGCCGACGAGGAGGACCTTGCCGGGCTGGGCGAGGCGTGGATCGATCTGGCGGCCTCCTCGGTGGCACGGCGGCTTTCGGCCTTGCGGCAGTTCATGGCCTTTGCCCAGGAAGAGGGCCTGCGCGAGGACAACCCGGCGGCAACGCTGGCCCGTCCGCGCGCGCGGCGCCCTTTGCCGCGCCTGCTGACCCATGAAGAAATCGACCGGTTTCTCGACACCGCCGAGGCCGAGGCCGCAGGCGGGACGCCCGAGGGCCTGCGCCTGCTCGCGCTGGTCGAGCTGCTCTATGGTTCGGGCCTGCGGGCAAGCGAACTGGTGGGGCTGCCGCTTGCGGCGCTGCCGCGCGACGTGCCGTTTCTGGCGGTGACGGGCAAGGGGGGGCAGCAGCGGCTGGTGCCGGTCTCGACCCGCGCGCTGGCGGCCTTGCGGGGCTGGCTGGCGGTTCGTCCCGGTGGAAGCAATGGGGGGGGAGGCAATGCGGGCGGGAAGGGCGGCGGCTCGCGCTTCCTGTTCCCCTCGCCGCGCGGGGGGCATCTGAGCCGGGTGCGGCTGTTCCAGCTGGTCCGCGAACTGGCGGTAAAGGCCGGGATCGACCCTGAAAAGGTCAGTCCGCATGTCCTGCGCCATGCCTTTGCCACGCATCTGCTCGAAGGCGGGGCAGACTTGCGCGTGTTGCAGACACTGCTGGGCCATGCCGACATCGCGACCACCGAAATCTACACCCATGTCGATTCCGCGCGGCTCGTCGAACTGGTCAATGCCCGGCATCCCCTGAGCGATTGCCAGAGTGCCCGGCAAAACGACCCCGAAGGCGCCCCGGAAGCCGCCCCCGAAGGCGATCCCCAAAACGGTCATTCCATGCGGGGCCATTGACCAAACGCGAAGCTGCCCCTAGCGAAGCCGCCATGATTTCGTACCTCGAATTCGAAAAGCCCGTCGCCGCTCTCGAAGCCCGTATCGCCGAACTGCGCGAAACGGCTGCTGCCAGTGGCGAACTGGACATCGCCGCCGAGATCCGCCGCCTGGAAAACAAGTCGGCTGAACTTCTGGCCAGCACCTATCGTGCGCTCTCGCCCTGGCAGAAGACGCAAGTGGCGCGCCACCCCGCGCGCCCGCATTTCCGCGACTATGTGGCTAACATGTTCACCGGCTTCATGCCGCTGGGCGGGGACCGTCTCTATGGCGAGGACCAGGCCATCATCGGGGGCTTTGCGCGCCTTGGGGACCGCCGGGTCATGCTGATCGGCCACGAAAAGGGCCACGACACGCAGAGCCGGATCAAGCACAATTTCGGCATGGGCAAGCCCGAAGGCTACCGCAAGGCGGTGCGCCTGATGGAAATGGCCAGCCGATTCGGGCTGCCGGTGGTCACGCTGGTCGATACCTCGGGCGCGTTTCCGGGCGTGGAAGCCGAAGAGCGCGGCCAGGCCGAGGCGATTGCCCGCTCGACGCAGGCCTGCCTCGAACTGGGCGTGCCGATGGTCGCCACGATCGTGGGCGAGGGCGGCTCGGGCGGCGCGGTGGCGCTGGCGAGCGCCGAGCGCGTGCTGATGCTCGAACATGCGGTCTATTCGGTGATCTCGCCCGAAGGCTGCGCGTCGATCCTGTGGCGTACGGCGGCCAAGGCCCCCGATGCCGCCGAAGCGATGAAGGTGACCGCGCAGGACCTGCTGGGCCTTGGCGTGATCGACCGCATCGTGGCCGAGCCGGTGGGCGGGGCCCATCGCGATCCGGTCGCAACCTGTGCGTCGCTGGCCACGGCCATTGGCGAGGAGCTCGATCATCTGGCGGGCAAGACGCCTGATTCCCTGCGCGCCCTGCGTGCCGAACGGTTCCTGCGCATCGGGGCCTGATACCGGACCTTCGGGACCGAAAAAAGGGCCGCTGGACGTGTCTGACGTCCGGCGGCCCTTTTCGTGTCCGGGCTTCAGGCCGGTCCGGGGCTGCTCCCGTTCAGAGCGGTTGATCCGATTGCATCGGATCAACCGCTCAAGGTCTTTGTTTTGCCGCGTTTTCCGAGACGCCGGGTGATTCCACCCGGCTTGAAAACGCTTTAGAGCCCGACCCAAAAGTCGGGCGGCGGAGGTTTGGCGAGGGATTTTGGGTCACCACAAGAAGGCTGAGAGCCCAGCGATGCTGGAGGCATCGTG
>DQVI01000050.1 GCA_015661825.1 Novosphingobium capsulatum | reverse complement strand
GCGCGCGGCTGCGCGCGAGCGTGCGGCGCTGGTCGTCGAGGATCGGCCCGCCGATGGCCATGAGCGCGACCATCAACGTGGCGGTATCGTCGGCCAGCCAGCCGCGCCCGAGCGCGAAGGCGATCAGCGGCGGCAGGGCCTGATGCAGGGCCGTGGTCAGCTGCGTGCGCAATGGGGACGCCGGAATGCGCAGCGGGCCGGAAACGGGTGTAGTATTGGTCAGGGCATCGGTCATGGCAAAGTTCCTTGAAACGGGACGTGTGCCGGACGGGACGGCGTGCTTCAGCGCACGAACGTTGCCACGCCCCATGCCACCAGCCCGGACAGCAGGCTGCCCAGCGCCACCAGCACGACCCAGGCCCCGCGCCGCTCGTTCTCGCGCGTCTCGATCGTGGCGAGGCGGCTGTCGATCCTTTCGAGCGTGGCGACCATCTGGGCGAGGCGGTGTTCCATGGCGTCGAGGCGTCCTTCCATGCGGCCGATGTCCCGGTGAAGGTCGGAATGGGTGGGCGCGGTCATGCCCCACCGCCTGCGGAAGCATCTCCGGCGAGCGGTGTTTCTGCCTGTGCCGTTACGGCCGGATCGGGCTGGCCACAGACGCGGCAGACGACCGGACTGGCTGGATCATCGCGGTCGCGCGGGCCCGGATTGTGCGGCTCGGGCCGGGGCCAGGGGCCCCGCAGGCGCAAGGCCGTCCCGCATGAAGGACAGCCCAGGCACAGGGGCGCCGCATCGCGGTCGGTCAGCGTGGTCGCGCCGCACTGGCAGGTGAGGGCCGGATAGTCGGAGGGCGTCGGGGCAGCATCGGTCATCGGATCACTCCCAGATCCAGGCGTTGAGGGCCTTGGCGAAGCGCACCTGCACGGTCTGTCCGGCGGCGAGCGCAGTGGGCGCGGTGCCATAGACCGTGGGGGTGCCGGTGGTGGCATTGGTGATCGTGAGCGCGGTAACGCCTGCGCGGCTGGTCACGCGGAACACCGCCTCGTCCGCCGGATCGACCGGCAGGGCGAGGGTGAGGCTGGCGAGCGCGGCGGCGTGGTTGAGGTAGGTTGCCGGAACCATCGCGCCGAGCGTCACCGTGCTGCCGTTGGCGGGCACGAGGGTCTGCCGGTCGAGCGAGAGGCCGGTCGGGGCGATATTGTCGCGCCAGAGCGTCGCGCAAGTCCCCGCCGGACTGACATCGGCAGCAGAGGGCACGACATTGCCGGTGATCCGCGCCACCGCGTCATAGGCCGGGTGGGTGTTCTCGGACGAATGGTTGATCCCGAGCGCCACGCTCGCGCCCGAGCCGACGAGGATCCGGTTGCGCTCGATCGAGGTGAGGATCGCCGTCGGGGTATAGGCGCTGACCGTCACGTTGATCGCCGCGCTGCCCGCCGGAACCCACGCCAGCGCGGAGGCCAGCACGATCTGGTTGTCGCTCACGCTGCCGCGCGTGCGGTGGCCCTGCATGTCGATCAGCGCATAGTTGCCGCGCGGGGGCACGGTGGCGCTCTTGAACATCAGGCGGTTGTTCTCGACAATCTTGGTTCCGCCCAGGCCGTAGGTCAGGTGGATCACGCAATTGGTGAGCATGTTGCCCGAGACCACGACGAGGTCGGTCGGCCCGTCGCCGGTCCGGCCGATCAATCCGTCGCGCGCGGTCACGGCATTGCCCGAGAATTCGACCACTTCCTGAACAGAAGAGGCCAGCGTCGTCGAATTGCCGGCGATGGCCTGAAAATAGGTGCGTCCCTGCTGATAGCGCAGATAGCCGCCCGCAAGGGCCGCGCTCCAGGCCAGCGGCACGATGAATTCGTTCGCCGAGACACGCGTGACGGTAAGCGGCGTGGGGGTGATCTCGGTGATCAGCACCTGCTGGCCGGTCTGGATGTCGAGGTCGCCCGAAACGGTGACCTTGGTGGTCCCGTTGCCCGCATCGGCATAGCCGGTGATCGGCGCGCTCTGCATGTAGGTGGTCGCGCCCGCGCGTGCGGCGGTCGAGGCGCCTTCGAGCGTGCATTCGATGGTGTTGGCGCGAAAGGCGATGTTCAGCGCCGCATAGAACACCGAGCAGGCGAAATTGCCGAAATGGCGGATCGTGTTGCCGATCGCCAGGCAGTTGCTGCACCCTTCGAAGTCGAGCGCGGTGTCGGTGGCATATTCGAGCGTGTTGTTGGCGACGATCACGCTTTCGCCGTTGTTGCCGTAGATGCCGCCGTTGTTCCACGAGCAATAGTTGCCGGTGATCCGGAAATGGGCAAAGCGGCGCAGGAACTGCACGGCACCCCCTTGCGCGAAACCGGCCGCGCCACCCCACCACGAGATATTGCTGTAGCCCAGCACGTTGTCGCTGATCTCGCCATAGCGCGCCCAGTTGATGCGCACGCCGCCGCTGCCATAGACGGTGTTCCAGCTGCGGTTGCGGCGCACATAGATGTGCTCGTTGAGGTCGTTGATGCCGGTGGCGGAAAACCCGGCGAGCACGGCCGGATCGACCGTGGTCGAGCCGGTGGTGCGGTCGTAGGTCTTGTTTTCTTCTGCCTCCATGGCCACGAACAGCAACCCGCAGTCCTGAAACTCGCAGTCCTCGACGGTCAGCCCGCGCACGTTGATCGCCCGCACGGCATAGGCGCTCGCGTTGCCGATGCTCGTGCCGGTGTACTGGAAATAGATCCGCGCCACGCGCAAGTTGGTGGCAAACGTGGTGAACATCGCCGCGCCGGTCATCCCCTGCGCCGGGCGGATCGAGATCGCGCGCGTGCCGCTGTAGAGGATGCGCGTGCCCGCATTGGCCCCGCTGATCGACTGGTTGGCCAGCACCGGCACGATCGCGCCCGCGCCGATGTTGAACGCGCCCGCGCCCAGCATCACGTTGTAGCCGGTGTTTACCGCGCGCTGGATCTGCGCCAGGCAATTGGTCACCCCGTCGCCCACCGCGCCGAACTGCTCGGCCCAGACCGTGCGCCCTTCGGGCACGGCATAGAGCTTGACCCCGCCCGCGGTGGTCAGGTGCTGGTCGGCGGCCAGGGGCGCTGCCTCCAGATAGGCATAGGGCCCCGCGCGCCACATCGTGCCCGCCCCGCGCGCGGGCAGGGGCGAGGCCAGCAGCGCGGCCACGCTGGGCAGGGTCGTGCGGTCGAGATGCTGCTGGAGCGTGCCCCCGCCGCTCGTGCCGACCAGCGTGGCGCCCTTGTTGGCGTCGATCGAGGCGACATCGGCGCGCAACTGGGCATCGGTGGTCACCGCGTCGGCCAGGCTGGGCGTGCCGTCGATGCTCGAAAACGACAGGAACTTGCCCCGCCGCCGCGAGGCGGACGGCAGCGTGCCCGCGCTTTCGCCCAGCGGCATGCGCATGCAGCGGTTGAGATCGCGCGAGAGCGCCTGATCGCGCAGCGCCGCGCGATCGTTGGCGAGGTTGACGGGTGCTGCCAGCCAGGCCGAGCCGTTCTCGAAGGCGGTCGTCTGGGTGAAATCGGGATCGAGCCAGACCACCAGACTGCCCGGGCCGGGGGCGACCGGAAAGGTGACCGTGCCGCCGCCCCCTTCGTAAAGCTCGACCGAATAGCCCCCGATGATCGGCTGGTCGTTGAGCAGCACGGCGACATCGCCCGCCGTCTGGGCGGTGAAGGTGAAGGGAAACGATTGCGTCACGCCATTGGCGCTGAACGGCCCGTCATAGGCATTGGTGGTGCTCACGGCCATGGGGTCGAGGTTCCTTTGAAAGACGGGAAGGGGGAAGCCGGGTGGGGGACGCCGGGCGGCGTTCAGCCGATCCGGCTGCGCAGCGCGCGATACTGGCGCACGCCCGAGAGGACCGACTGGCCCATGTCGACCACCCCGTTCCACAAGGCGGTCTGGCCTTGCGTGGCGGCCATGCTGGCGCGGCCCATGGCTTGCGCTGCGGCGGCATCGTTTTGGCGCAGGGCGCTGGCCCCTTGCGCGGCGATGTCCTGCGCGCGGGCCGTGCCGGTCAGGCGGGTGCTGTCGATGGCCTCGCGCGCGGTGCCGAAATCGACGCTGACCCCGCCG
>DQVI01000208.1 GCA_015661825.1 Novosphingobium capsulatum | reverse complement strand
GGCGGCTTCGGCGGCGGCCCGCGTGGCGGCGGCGGCGGTGGTGGTGGCGGCATGCCCGCACAGGTCGTCGGCACCGGCAAGGGCGTCGTAAAGTTCTTCAACGGCCAGAAGGGCTTCGGCTTCATCCAGCGTGAAGACGGCGGCGAAGACGTGTTCGTTCACATCAGCGCTGTCGAACGTGCGGGCCTCGAAGGCCTGGCCGAAGGCCAGACGCTCGAATTCAACCTCGTCGATCGCGGTGGCAAGATCTCGGCGGCTGACCTTCAGGTCGTCGGCGATGTGATCCCCGTCGCTGCCAAGCCCGCTGCCCCGCAGCGTCAGCTGACCGGCGAAAAGGCCACTGGCACCGTCAAGTTCTTCAACAGCATGAAGGGCTTCGGCTTCATCACCCGTGATGATGGCCAGCCCGACGCGTTCGTGCACATCAGCGCCGTGGAACGTTCCGGCCTGCGTGAGCTCAACGAAGGCGACAAGCTGGAGTTCGACCTCGAGGTCGATCGACGAGGCAAGTACTCGGCGGTCAACCTGGTGCCGCGCCAGGACTGATCCCGGCGGCATGATACACCGGGGGCGATAGCCGCCCGGTGTCATGCACCCACCACATACGCGTGCAAATGGCGGTCCGCTGGGCCGCCATTTGTCGTTTGTGTGCGTTTTTTCCAGAAAATCGTCTCATCTGATCCCATTTTTTTCCGAAAATACAGGAGTCGTTCCATGTCGATCACCCCGCTGATGCCCGTCTATCCCCGGTGCGGCGTGCGTCCGGTGCGAGGCGAGCATTGCCACCTGATTTCGGAAGACGGGACGCGCTATCTCGATTTCGCCAGCGGCATTGCCGTCAACATTCTGGGCCATTCGCATCCGCACCTGATCGGCGCGCTCCAGCGGCAGGTCGAGACGCTGATGCATGTCTCGAATCTCTATGGCAGCCCGCAGGGCGAGAAGCTGGCCCAGCGCCTGGTCGACATGACTTTTGCCGACACCGTGTTCTTTACCAATTCGGGGGCCGAGGCGGTGGAATGCGCGATCAAGACCGCGCGCGCCTATCACCAGTATCATGGCCAGAGCCCCGACCGCTTCGAGATCATCACCTTCCGCAACGCCTTCCACGGGCGCACGATGGGCACGATCAGCGCGTCGGACCAGGACAAGATGCACAAGGGCTTCCTGCCCCTGCTGCCCGGCTTCCACTATGTCGATTTCAACGACCTTGAGGCGGTCAAGGCGCTGATCGGGCCGCACACGGCGGGCATTCTGGTCGAGCCGATCCAGGGCGAGGGCGGCATCCGCGAGGGGGACGAGGCCTTCATCAAGGGCCTGCGCGAACTGTGCGACGCGCACGACCTCATGCTGATCTTCGACGAAGTGCAGTGTGGCGTGGCCCGTACCGGCGCGATGTTCGCCTATGAACACTATGGTATCGAGCCCGACATCATGGCGATCGCCAAGGGCATCGGCGGCGGTTTCCCGCTCGGCGGGTGCCTGGCCAGCGAAAAGGCGGCGCGCGGCATGGTGATCGGCACCCACGGCAGCACCTATGGCGGCAACCCGCTGGCCATGGCGGCGGGCGAGGCCGTGCTCGACGTGGTCGCCAATGCCGAATTCCTCGGCCAGGTCCGTGCCACGGGCGATCGCCTCAAGGCGCGGCTCGAACAGTTCATCGGCAACTATCCCGACATGTTCGAACTCGTGCGCGGGCGCGGGCTGATGCTGGGCCTCAAGTGCAAGATGGAGCCGCGTCCTTTCGTGGCCCACATGCGCGACAATCATCAGGTTCTGGCGGTTTCGGCGGGCGACAGCACGCTGCGCATCCTGCCCCCGCTGGTGATCGACGACAGCCACATCGATGAATTCATGGACAAGCTTTCGGCGGCTGCCGCCAGCTATGCTCCCCCTGCACCGACAGCGTGAGATTTCTGACATGACTATGATTGAGACGGGGACTGAAACGGGACGGCATTTCCTCAATCTGTCCGATGCCGGCCACGATGCGGTGGCGGCCATGCTGGCCGACGCCGTGGCCCGCAAGGCCGCGCGCGCGACGTTTGCCAAGGGGCGTGTCGACGACGATGCGCCGCTGGCCGGGCGTGTTCTGGCGCTGGTTTTCGAGAAGAATTCCACGCGCACGCGCGTTTCGTTCGACATGGCGATGCGCCAGCTCGGCGGCTCGGCGCTGATCCTCGATGCGGGGACGACCCAGCTGGGCCGGGGCGAGACGATCGCCGACACCGCGCGCGTGCTCAGCCGCATGGTCGATGCGATCATGCTGCGCACGGATGATCACGCCAAAGTCGAGGAACTGGCCCACTATGCCAGCGTGCCGGTCATCAATGGCCTGACCGACCTTTCGCACCCGTGCCAGATCATGGCCGACCTGTTGACCGTGATCGAGCAGGGCAAGCCGCTCGAAGGGCTGGAAGTGGCCTGGCTTGGCGATGGCAACAACGTGCTCAATTCGATTGTCGAGGCCGCCGGACTGATGAAGTTCAACGTGCGCATCGGCGTTCCCGAAGGCTATGACTGCGACGCGGGCTTCGTGGCGCGCGCGCAAGCGGCCGGGGCGAAGATCACGGTCCATCGCGATGCGGTGCAGGCCGTGGCCGGGGCCGATGTCGTCGTGACGGACACCTGGATCTCGATGGGGCAGGCCCATGCCGAAGCCAAGCTGGCGGCCATGGCGCCGTTCCAGGTGAACGAGGCGCTGATGGCCCATGCGAAGGGCGATGCACTGTTCCTCCATTGCCTGCCGGCCCACCGCAACGAGGAAGTGACCGATGCGGTGATCGACGGGCCGCGCTCGGTGGTCTGGGACGAGGCGGAAAACCGCATCCATGCCCAGAAATCGGTGCTGCGCTGGGCCTTCGGGCAGATCTGAGGTTCAAATCGGGCATCGGGCACCCAATATTGGGGGCAATACCGACAGACGAAAGATCCCATGACCGAACAGACCGAAACCGGATTTGATCAGGTTCTTCAGTTCACCGTCCCCGCGCGCGATGCGCGGGGACGCGTGGTTCGCCTTGGGCCGGTGCTCGACACCGTGCTCTCGGCCCATTCCTATCCCGCCCCGATTCGCAAGGTGCTGGCCGAGGCCCTCGTGCTCACCGCCCTGCTGGGGGCGCTGCTCAAGGACGACGATGGCCAGCTGACGATGCAGGCCCAGACGCAGGACGGTGTCGTCGAACTGCTCGTGTGCGACTATCGCGGCGGTGAAGTGCGCGGCTATGTCCGCCACGACCGCGCGCGCCTCGACGAACTGGGCCCGAACCCCTCGCTTCATGCGCTGTTCGGCGATGGCTATCTGGCGATCACCTTCGATCTGGCCAGCAGCGACCAGCGCTATCAGGGCATCGTCCCGCTCGAAGGCGAAAGCCTGGCCCAGGCCTGCGAAGCCTATTTCTTCCAGTCCGAACAGGTGCCCACGCTGATCCGCGTCGGGGTGAGCCAGCAGGACGGCCACTGCGTGGCCGGTGGCATGCTGGTGCAGCATCTGCCCGATGGCGAGGAAGGGCGCGAGCGGCTCCATGCCCGGCTCGATCATCCCGAATGGGAGCACATCGCTGCGCTGGCCGGGACGCTGAGCGTCGAAGAACTGACCGATCCGGCGCTCGGCCTCGAAAGTCTGGTCTGGCGCCTGTTCCACGAGGAAAGCGAGGTGCGCGTTGCGCGTGGCACCGTGCTGAGCCGTGGCTGCCGCTGCACGAGCGAGTATTACCGCGAGATTCTGGCTCGTTTCGGCGAGGCAGAGCGCGCCGAGATGGCCGATGAAAACGGCGAGATCGTCGTCGATTGCGCGTTCTGTTCGCGCGCCTTCCCGATCCATTTCTGAACAGGCCACTTCTGAACAGGCCACTTCTGAACAGGTTTGCGTCGTCCGCTGTCTTCATCGGGCGACGCAGGCTTTACAAACAGAACAGAGCGGCGCTGTCTGGGCGGGCCCCCTTCAAGCATCGGGGCTGATGGCTTATATACAGGGTACGGGGTCTCGTGTGTTCGCGTGGGTTCGGACACATGTGCGGGAGTTTTGGCGATGACGTTCATGCGCGCTGTGCGCCATGGTTGTGCAGTTGGGATCGGCGTGCTGGGGTGCCTTGGCGGTAGCGCCTGGGCCCAGCCGCGGCATCCTGCGCTCGAAATGCTCGCCCATCTGGCCTCCGGCCAATGGCTCGTCCATGCGCGCGATGGCGGCATGGCCGATACGCGGATGTGCCTGGCCGATGGCCGCCCGCTGATCCAGCTTCGCCACACGGGCTTGCAGTGCCGCCAGTTCGTCGTTCAGGACGAGCCGAACGCCGTCACGGTCAGCTATACTTGCGGCACGGCGGGTTCGGGGATGACCCGGATGCGCATGGAAAACGATTCGCTGGTGCAGATCGAGACGCAGGGCATTGCCCATGGCCTGCCGTTTTCCTTCACGGCGGAGGCCCGGCGCGTGGGGGTCTGCCGGCGCTGAGAGCGCAAGGGAGGACTTGCCGCCCGGCGCGTGGGGGGCTAGCCCGGCAGCATGAATGATCTTGCTTCTTCGACGTCCTCGGCCCCGCTGGCGGTCGTACTGCTTTCCGGTGGCCTCGATTCCATGGTCTGTGCCGGGCTTGCACAGGAACAGGGCTATCGCGTTCTGGCCCTGACCATCGATTACAACCAGCGCCACCGTGTCGAACTCGATGCCGCGCGCACGATTGCCGCGCGCCTGGGGGTCGAGCGCCATGTGATCCTGCCGCTCGACTTGCGCCAGTTCGGGGGCTCGGCGCTGACCGATGCGATCGACGTGCCCAAGGACGGGCTGGGCGACGACATCCCGGTGACCTATGTGCCCGCGCGCAACCTCGTGTTCCTCTCGCTCGCGCTCGCCTGGGCCGAGGCGGCGGGCTCGAAAGACCTGTTCATCGGGGTCAATGCGCTCGACTATTCGGGCTACCCGGATTGCCGCCCCGAATTCATCGGCGGCTTTCAGGATCTGGCCCGCGTGGCCACCAAGATCGGCAGCGAGGGAGGCACGGTGACGGTCCACGCCCCGCTCCAGCACCTCAAGAAATCGGAAATCGCGCAGGAAGCGGCGCGGCTTGGGCTTGAGGCCGGGGAAAGCTGGTCGTGCTATGATCCGTTGCCCGATGGCCGGGCCTGCGGGGAATGCGACAGCTGCCGGCTGCGCAAGGCGGGCTTTGCCGAAGCGGGCCTGATCGACGGGACACGCTACGGCGCCTGAATCTGGCGCAGCCCTGTCCAAAACTAATGGGGTGAAGGGGGCCCAGCCCCCTTCGTCATCCCTTTTCTTCTCTCTTCATCGCCAGAAGCGCCTCAGCCGAGCAGCTTCTGCCCCTTTTCGCGGACCATGGTTTCGATCATGCCGCGCGCAAAGCCCATGCCAGCCGGGATTTCCACATCGAACAGGAGTTGGGTTTCCTCGATCGTCACGGCGGAGGGGACGGTGAAACCCATCGAGGAGACGGTCATCGTCAGGTGATCGGCATCGCTCCACGCCGCTTCGACCTGGGCCATCCCGCCGATCAGGTTGCTGGCCTTTTCCGAGGCGCGGCCCAGACGGCTTTCCATGCGGCGGCGGACTTCATCCTTGCCGAGGGTGTGGGGCAGGGTCACGCGCATGCTTCGAGGTCTCCAGAATCACGAATTGTGTGGTGCGCTCAGAGATGGCGCCGCCGGGGTGTCTTCCAGCCCATCGCCATAGCGATAGTCAAGATAGCGTCCGCGCACGGCGAGGGCATCGAGGTCGCCCGAGGCCAGTTCGCGGGTGATCTGGTCGATTTCGGCGCTGATCTTGCCGAGGCCATCGGCCAGTTGTTCGTCGGCGGTGCGCCCTGCGCGTTCCTCGCCGCGCAAGTGGGCAGGGATGCGGCGCCAGCTTTCGATCATGCCGGGCAGGTGTTCGCCCACGAGGCTGCGGACTTGCCCGACGGCGGGCTCGGCCGGGTCGATGCCCTGAAGCTGGGCGCCTAACCCGTCGAGCTGAAGGCCGATTTGATCGACCAGACGCACGGCAGGGGCGGGCAGGCTGGGGCGCTGGGCTTCGAGCCAGAGTTCGGTGCGCCCGACCATCGTATGCGCGTCGCCCTTGTTGATCGAGGCAAGGTCGGGCGCCCTGAAGCGCGGGAACATGGCAAAGAAGCCGAGCGCGGCCAGAACGGCCAGAACCGTCAGCACGAAGCCGCCCAGCCCGATGCCGTCGAGCGCGAGGCCCGCAGCCATCGCCACGAGGAGGATCACGCCCACGGCCATGGCCATGCGCGCGGCCTTGCGGGCGATGTGGCGGCGTTTCATTTCGGCCGAACGCGCGCCGATCGAGGGGCCGCGCACCGAGGCATTCCGTTCGGCCTGCTGGCGTGTCAGCGTGGTGCGCGCGGCGTCGAGAATGCGGTCGGAAGGGGTGGTGACGGGCATTGCCGGGTCAGTCCTCCAGGCTCAGCAGGGAGGGCGCGCCCGGTTCGGCGGCGGCCTTGTTGGCGCCCTCTGTCCGCGCGATATACCCGCGCGACTTTTCCACTTCGCCCGAGAGCGTTTCGACCGTCTGCTTCATCGAATCGAGCGCCTTGATCTTGAAGGTGTCGATGGTGTCCATCGTTTCGTAGATGTTCTGGAACGCGCGCTGGAGCGTTTCGAGGGGGATCGTGCTGGAGGCGGCCATCTCGTGGATCTTGCCGGTCTGCTCGCGCAGGAGCTTGCCGGTCGAATCGATGATATTGGCGGTCGTGGTGTTGAGTGCGGTGATCTGTTCGAGGACGAGGCGCTGGTTGGTCAGGGCCTGGGCGACGGTGACGGCGGTGCGCAGCGCGGCAACGGTCGTCGTGCTGGCGCGGTCGACGCCCTTGACCAGCTCGACATTGTTCTTCTTGACCAGATCGAGCGCGAGATAGCCCTGCACGGTCACGGCCATCTGCGTGAGCAGGTCCTGCGCGCGCTGGCGGGTGTAGAACAGCGCGCTTTCGCGGATCGCCTTGGCCTTGGCCGGGTCGGTGTGGTCGAGATCGGCGGCGGCGTCTTCCAGCTTGGTGTCGAGCAGGCGGGCGATGGTGATCATCTGTTCGAGGTTGCCCATCGCCTCCCACAGCTTCTGCCGTTCGACATCGATGGCGGCGTTGTCCATCAGCAGCTCGTCCTTGCCCGAGGCGAGGCGGTCGAGGATCGCCTTGATGTGCCCCTGGGCCGAGACGTAGCCGTCGAAGTACTTCTTCATGCTGTTGCCCAGCGGGATGATCCCGAGGAGCTTGCGCCCCGACGAGAGCGTGCCCTTGCGGCCCGGATCGAGGTCTTCGACCGTGCGGCGCAACTGGGCGAGATCGGCGCCCACGCCCGAATCCTTGTCCATCGCCCGGATCGGACGGTCGAGAAAGCGGTTCGACATGCCCGCCGCCGTGCTGATTTCCTTGCGTCCCATCGCGGTCAACTGGTCGACCCGCTTGCCGAATTCGGGGCTGGCGGCGTCCTGTGCCAGAAGGTCGGCCACGAAGGCTTCGGCACGGGCTTCGAGCTTGTTGCGCGTGTCCTCGGCCACGGGAACGAGCCCGGCGGCCTGCTGGGGCGCAACCACGGGCACCGGCTCGGGCGGGGTCAGCTGGATTCCGGGGGCCGAGAGGGGCGGCGTGCTGGCCATGGGCGGGCTCCTGATACGGGCGGTGGGATGCGTTTGGCGATAAAGATGGCGTCGGGGGGCGGGCGGTGCAAGCTGTATTGGCTAAATAACACACCCGGCCAGACGACTGGGCCAGACGACCGGGCCAGACGACGGTCTGCCCCGGACAAGGCCCGGTCATCATGCAAAACGGGGCGCAATGCCATCGGCACCGCGCCCCGTCCTGTTTTGCAAGCTGACCGGTCGATCAGGCGGCGAGCTGATAGGGCTCGATCTCGCCCGAGAGATACAGCTTCTTGGCCTTGGCGCGGCTGAGCTTGCCCGAGCTGGTGCGCGGCAGGGTGCGCGGGGGCACCAGTTCGACCACGCAGTTCATGCCGGTGATCGCGCGGACCTTGTCGCGGATCTGGTCGCGCAGCTTCACGCGTTCCTCGGGGTCGGACACGCGACAGTGGACCAGCACGGCGGGGGCTTCCTCGCCGTTTTCGGTCTCGACCGAGAAGGCGGCAATGTCGCCCTGGTGGAAACCGGGGAGCTGTTCGACAGCCCACTCGATGTCCTGCGGCCAGTGGTTCTTGCCGTTGATGATGATCATGTCCTTCGCGCGGCCCACGATGAACAGATAGCCCTTCTCGTTGACGTAGCCCATGTCGCCGGTGTCGAGCCAGCCGTCGACCATGCAGGCGGCGGTCGATTCCGGGTCACGGAAATAGGAGTGCATCAGCGAGGTGCCACGGCACCAGACCTTGCCGATGTGGTGATGGTCGAGCGGCTGGCCGTCTTCACCGCGAATCGCCAGTTCCATGCCGCGCACGGGCACGCCGCAGTTGACGATGGCGCGATAGCGCGCGGGGCGCGAGAGATCGCGCGGGCAGCCCGAGAGGCGTTCTTCCTCGACCAGTTCGACGCGGATGCCTTCATCGGGCGGCATCATGGTGACCGCCAGCGTCGCTTCGGCAAGGCCATAGCTGGGGAAGAAGGCCTGGGCCTTGAAGCCCGCGTCGGCAAAGGCGTTGACGAAGCCCTGCATGACATCGGGGCGGATCATGTCGGCCCCGTTGCCCGCCAGACGCCAGCGCGAGAGGTCGAAGCGCTCGGCCACGTTGGTCTGGCTCGAAATGCGGCGGGCGCAGATGTCGTAGCCGAACGTCGGCGAATAGGACAGCGTGGTGCCCTGGTTGCGGCTGATCACGTCGAGCCAGGCCAGCGGACGGCGGGCGAAGTCTTCGGTCTTGAGATAGTCGACCGAGACCTGGTTGGCGATCGGCGAGAGGAAGCAGCCGACCAGACCCATGTCGTGGTACCACGGCAACCAGCTGATGCAGCGGTCGCCATCGGTGATCTGCATGCCGTGGGCATGGCCTGCCAGATTGGACAGCAGCGCCCGGTGGGTGACGGCCACGCCATGGGGGAAGCGGGTCGAGCCGCTCGAATACTGGAGGTAGCAGATCGCGTCGGGATCGGCCTGCGGCAGCGGATCGGGGCTGATCGCGCCCGCGTTGAACTGCGCCCAGTTGAGGCCAGCACAGCCCTGGCGCGCGGCGGCCTGGCTGCACATTGCGTCAAGCTCGCCCGGATAGACGAGCATGACCGGATCGGAGCTGGCCAGCTGCACGGCGAGCTGGTCGATATAGTTGTCCTTGCCGCCAAAGCTGGTGGGCAGGGGCAGGGGCACCGGCCAGGCGCCAGCGTAGATCGCGCCGCAGAACAGCGCGGCGAAATCGGGGCCGGTTTCGGCGATCAGGGCCAGGCGATCACCCGGCTTGATCCCGTGGGCGACCATGCGGCGGGCGGCGACCAGCGCATCCTCGCGCAGCTGCGCATAAGGATAGACATGGGCGAGCGTGCCGCGCGGATCGTGGAAATTGAACCCGCGTTCCCCCTGGGCGGCATAGTCCAGCGCGTCGCAGAACGTCGCAAAGTCGGCATAACGGCGCGGCTGTGCATCGTCATTGGGCGTGGGAACAAGGGCCGTCTTTTCTGCGACGGCGGCCGTTACGGTCATGCGGGTACCCCAGAAATGAAATAGAAGGTCAGGGAACGTTTTGATCTCTAACGCGTATTGCCGGAGTGCCCTGCGCGCCCTTCGGGGTCTCCCGTCGGGGCAGGCCGGGTCCGGCTGGCCGCGCTCCTTGCCTGTGGCTGCGCCCGGCGCAAGCCCCAATGGTCAAGAAACGGTAGCACGAGGTTCTCATTTAGCACTGAGTGTGGCACGAATATGGCGTGAACCCGTCCCATCGATCAGATCGTCGCAACCATGCGACCGTTCGCCCCCATCCGCTCGATGCGGCCCGACTCGATGAACTGGCGCTGGCCTATGTCGCCCGTTTTGCCACCAGCACCGGCAAGCTGGCCGCCTATCTGGCCCGCAAACTGCGTGAGCGCGGCTGGGACGAGGACGCCGCCGCGCCGCCCGACGTGGGGGCCGTGGTCGAGCGCATGGCCCGCGCGGGCTATGTCAGCGACGAGGGCTATGCCCGCATGCGCAGCGCCAGTTTGCGCCGCCGGGGGCTTGGCGCAAGGCGAATCGCGCAGGATCTGGGGCAGGCGGGAATCGATGCAGACTTGCGCGAGGAAGCGCTCGGTTCGCAGCAGGACGCGCGGGTTGCCGCGCTTGCGCTGGCCCGCAAGCGGCGTCTGGGGCCCTTTGCGGGCGCAGGGGCCGATGCGGTCGATGCCGGGGCGCGGCTCGACCCGGCGCAGCGCGAAAAGCAGATTGCGGTTTTTCTCAGGGCCGGTCACCCCCTTGCCACGGCGCGCGCGCTCGTGAATGCAGCGAGTGTTTCCGAGGCGGAAGAGTGGGTTTATGAAGCAGACGATTAAGACAGCCGCGGCAGGTGTGATGCTGGCCCTTGCCGCTGGCGTGGTGGCTTGCGCCCCCGCGACGGCGGACGCGGGCGCGCACGACAAGAAGCACGAAAAGAGCGGGGCCGCAGCCCCGGCCAGCGTCCACCCGATCTCGGGCCTCAAGGTCGTGCCGCTGACGATCAGTACCAAAAACGGGCGCCACACGTTCCGCGTCGAAGTGGCGGTGAGCGAGGAGGAACAGGCCAAGGGCCTGATGTTCCGCACCCAGATGGGCGCCGACGAGGGCATGATCTTCCCGATGGACCCGCCGCGCATGGCCGCGTTCTGGATGAAGAACACGGTGATCCCGCTCGACATCGTGTTCATCGGCCCCGACCATCGCGTGCTCAACGTGGCGGCCAATGCCGTGCCTTACGACCTGACCCCACTTCCTTCGGTCGACCGGGCGGCAGGCGTTCTGGAGCTCAATGGTGGCCGCGCGGCACAGATCGGCCTGAAGGCGGGCGACAAGGTTGTCTGGTAAAACACCGGCAGGATGTTGATGGCTTCGCGAGCGCATTGATATCTTGCCGACTCCCCCCTTCCGGGGCTAGGGCGTGATCCGTCGGAACGGTGCGCTTCTTGCTGAAGGGCAGAGTCTGGCGCGGTGGCCTGCAATGGGGGCCTGCAATGGGAAACACAGCTTCATGAGCATTCTCGGCAAGATCTTCACCTGGTGGAACGGCGCCACGTTCACCACCATGCTCGACAGCGCGCGCAATGGCGAACTCGTCGGCCATGACGCCCAGGGCAACAAGTACTATCGCGCCAAGAAGCCCTATCCCAAGGGCCACCCCTTCCAGGGCCGCGAACGCCGCTGGGTGATCTATAACGGTTCCAACGATGCCAGCCGCGTTCCGGCTGAATGGCACGGCTGGCTCCACGGCAGCCTCGCGGGCGTGCCCGAAAGCAACCTGCCGCCCCCGCGCATCTGGGAAGTCGAATATACCCCCAACGCGACCGGGACGGCCAAGGCCCACCACCCGCATCACGCCCATCTGCCCCATTCCAAGGGTGCGGGCGAATACGAAGCCTGGTCTCCCGAGGCCTGATGATCCCGAACACGCCGCGGGTTGCGGCGGCATGGATCGGTCTGGTGGCCGGGGCTGGCGCCCTGGCCCTGGCCGGATGCCACCGCGAACCTGCCGATACCCCGCCGCCCAGTGAGGCAACGGGTGCTGCTCCGGTGGCAGCGGCCAGCGGCGGCGTGGTGGAAAGCGGCTATGGCACGCCGGTCAAGGATCGCGTGGCCACGCTGGGCTTCCTCAACAAGCGCAACAATATCACGCAGGACATCGTGCTGCGTTCGGGCGAGGCGCGGCAGATCGGCAATGCCATCGTGCGCCTGTCCACGTGCGAGCGCACCGCGCCCTGGGAAGACCCTGCCGAGACGGGTGCTTTCGTCCAGCTTTTCGTGCAGGAACGCGCGACCACCGAGCAGAAGCTGACCTGGCACAAGGTCTTCTCGGGCTGGCTGTTCAAGAATTCGCCTTCGCTCAACGTCGTCGAGCACCCGGTCTATGATGTCTGGGTGAAGGACTGCGCGATGAAGTTTCCGGGCGAGGAAGACGATCCCGCTGCCGCCGCCGCTGCGGCCAGAAGGGCGGCAAAGCCTGCGGGCAAGGTGCCTACCGCGCCGGCCCCTGCGCCGGAACCCGTGGCGCCAGCCCCGGCCGAAGACGATTCGGCGGGCGACACCGATTCGACCACCGGATAGCGCGAGGCCTTGCCCAGCAGGGCAAGGTATTCGGCCTGGGGAATTTCCACCGCGCCCATCGAGGCGAGGTGGGGCGTGGAAAACTGGCAGTCGAGCAGTGTCACCCCGGCCATGCGCAGCGCCGCCACCAGCCAGGCCAGCGCCACTTTCGAGGCATCGCTGCGGCGGCTGAACATGCTCTCGCCGCAGAACACTTTGCCAAAGCCCACGCCATAGAGCCCGCCGACCAGCTCGCGCACCGGTTCGCCACCGGGGCCCTGCGTGGTGATCCATGTTTCGATCGAATGGGCATGGCCGAGCTGGTGGAGCGTGCGATAGCTTTCGCGGATGCGCTGCGAGATCCAGCTGTCTTCGGCGCCTTCGCGCGGCGCGGCGCAGGCATCGATCACCGCGTCGAAGGCTTCGTTGCAGGTCACGGTAAAGTGGCCGCGCCGCAACGTGCGCGCGAGCGAGCGCGAGCAATGGAACCCGTCGAGCGGGAGAATCGCGCGCAGGCGCGGCTCCACCCAATAGATTTCAGGGTCGTCGCGGCTGTCCGACATCGGGAAGATGCCGGCGCGATAGGCCCTGAGCAGGAGGTCGGGCGGGATCATGATCGAGGTTGATTGCAACATGGCGGGTGAAAATCTTCATCCGCCGGTTGCACTGTCCGCGTCAACCCACTAAGGGCCCCTCACGAGCACAGGAGTGTAGCTCAGTTGGTAGAGCATCGGTCTCCAAAACCGAGGGCCGTGGGTTCGAGTCCCTCCACTCCTGCCACTCTTCCGGGAAAGTCCGGGAGTGGCCCTGTTCTGAAGGCCGGTTGAGCAAGTCCCGGCGCTTCTGCTCGGATACATGGAAATCGAAATCGATTGCGGGATGATCCTGCTTTTGTGCGCGGTGCTCCGGGGATCGCGGCGATTCCGGAGCAGACCTGTCTGGACGGTCCTGCCAAATCGGATGTAAACAGGGCGCGGGGCCTATCAGGAGAGTATTTCCCATGCGCAAGTTTGCCACCGCCGTGACCACTGCCATGATTTCCGGCGCCATGGTTTTCGCCGCCACCCCGATGATCGCCCAGGCCGCGCCCTGCAAGGACGCCAAGGGCAAGTTCATCAAGTGTCCGCCCGCCAAGCCTGCGCCCAAGAAGGTGTGCAAGGATGCCAAGGGCAAGTTCATGAAGTGCGCGAAGTGATCTGACGCGCGCCCAGGACGTGTTTCTACAGACGGGGGCGACGCAGGATGTCCGCCCCCGTGCCTGATGCCTGAACCGTGACGGGCCTTGCCAAGAGGCATGACTGGCCCTAGATACCCGCTACCTCCCGACATCGGAGTTTCTATCTGCCCCTCCCGGACTTGTCCGGGGCGGCGATGACCCCTAGGCGGAAGGCACGCGTTTCATTCAGGCAGCGAAGGCATGACCGCCATGGCCAAGACCAGCCCCAACGAATTCTTCAACCAGGTGAAAGCCGAGGCGCGCAAGGTCGTGTGGCCCACGCGCCAGGAAACCACCACGACCGCGATCTTCGTGGGCATCATGATGCTGATCCTCTCGGTGTTCTTCCTGGGCATCGACAGCGTGTTCGGCATGATCGTGCAGTGGCTGCTGAAGCTGGCCTGACCTCCACCACCGGAAAAGAGACTTAACAATGGCCCGTTGGTACATCATCCACGCCTATTCCGGCTTCGAGAACAAGGTCCGCGACGCGATCATCTCGGAAGCCGAGCGCATTGGCCTTTCGCAGCTGGTCGAAGCGGTCGAAGTGCCGACCGAGACCGTTACCGAAGTCAAGCGCGGCAAGAAGATCGCCGTCGAGCGCAAGTTCATGCCCGGCTACGTGCTGGCCAAGCTGGCGATGAACGACGACATCTACCACCTCGTCAAGAACACGCCCAAGGTGACCGGCTTCCTCGGCCACAACGGCAAGCCCCAGCCGATTTCCGAGAAGGAAGCCGCCCGCTACTTTGGCGCGCGCGAGCAGGCTGCGGCAGAACCGGCCCGTCAGGTCGCTGTCGATTACGAGATCGGCGATTCGGTCAAGGTCAACGCGGGGCCGTTTGCCTCGTTCAACGGCGTTGTCGAGGAACTCGATTTCGACAAGCATCGCGTCAAGGTTTCGGTTTCGATCTTCGGGCGCGCGACGCCGGTCGAGCTGGGCTTCGACGAGGTCGAACTGGTCAAGTAAGGCTTTTTTCCCCTCCACCACCCGCTTCGCGGGCGGTCCCCCTCCCCACGATGTGGGGAGGATCGGGGAGGTGGCAGGCCGCAGGCCTGACGGAGGGGCAGGCGCCTCACACCTCATTCAACGTTTCGCCTTCCTCCCCCCGGCGGGGGAGGGTTTTGGCGTTTCGTGTTTCCCGGCCGAGTTGCAATTGCGGTGCAACCTGCTATGGGCGCCCACTTCGCGAACGGGTTTCGGCCCGTCCGATTCCGTGCGGCAGGGACGCCTCCGGGCGCCCCGTTTTACCGCTTACTCTGCGGAGCATCCGCTCCAACAGGATGAAAGGAGGCCATCATGGCCAAGAAGATCGAAGGCTACATCAAGCTGCAGATCAATGCCGGCGAAGCCAAGCCTTCGCCGCCGATCGGCCCCGCGCTGGGTCAGCGCGGTGTGAACATCATGGGTTTCTGCAAGGAATTCAACGCAGCGACCCAGGAAGTTGAAAAGGGCACCCCGCTGCCGACCGTGATCACGGTTTATGCGGACCGCTCGTTCAGCTTCGTGACCAAGACTCCGCCTGCCACCTACTTCATCAAGAAGGCCGTGGGCATCAAGTCGGGCTCGAAGACTCCGGGCAAGGCTTCGGCCGGCACCATCAAGCGTTCGCAGCTGGAAGAAATCGCCCAGGCCAAGATGAAGGACCTGAACGCGAACGACATCCAACAGGCGGCCAAGATCATCGAGGGCTCGGCCCGTTCGATGGGTCTTCAGGTTGTGGAGGGCTGAGTATCATGGCCAAGCAGACCAAGAAGCAGAAGGCTCTCGTCGAGAAGCTGGGCGACAACCAGGCGCTGTACGGCGTCGATGAAGCCATCCAGCTGCTCAAGGACCTCAAGAGCGCCAAGTTCGACGAATCGCTCGAAGTGTCGCTGAACCTGGGCGTCGATCCGCGTCACGCCGACCAGATGGTTCGTGGCATGGTCACGCTGCCCTCGGGCACCGGCAAGGACGTCAAGGTCGCCGTGTTCGCCCGTGGCGACAAGGCTGAAGCGGCCCTGGCCGCCGGTGCCGACCGCGTTGGCGCCGAAGACCTGCTCGAAGACATGCAGAACGGCAACCTCGACTACGGTCGCGTGATCGCCACCCCCGACATGATGGGTGTGGTCGGCCGTCTCGGCAAGGTGCTGGGCCCCAAGGGCCTGATGCCGAACCCGAAGCTGGGCACCGTGACCCCGAACGTGGCCGACGCGGTGAAGGCCGCCAAGGCTGGCCAGATCGAATTCCGCGTCGAAAAGGCCGGGATCATCCATGGCGGCATCGGCAAGCTCTCGTTCTCGAACGAAGCCCTGCGCGCCAACTTCGACGCGTTCGTCGATGCGATCGTCAAGGCCAAGCCGTCGGGCGCCAAGGGCAAGTACGTCCGCAAGGTCGGTCTGTCCTCGTCGATGGGCCCGGGCATCAAGGTTGACCTGACCAACGTTCAGGGCGCCTGATCTGCCGGCTCGGGCCTGTTCAAAGGCCCGGACGACAAAGAGTTTACGGGGTCGGGAGGGTTTGCCTTCCCGGCCCCGTTCTTTTTGGGCTAGCTTGATTCCCGTGACGAATACTTCTTCTCCCGATCCCCTCGCGCCGCGTCTGGTCGACGAGGCCGAATGCGTCGCTTCCGTTCTTCTGGCGATTGCGCTGGCCCACCGGACCGGGGCCACCCATGTCTCATGGGCGGCCTTCACCGGCTACATGGTCATGCGCGGGCAGGCGAGCGAGACGCTGCGCCGGGCGATCCTGCGCATCATCGGGACGGCGGTGGGCGCGCTCCTGTGTCTGGGCGTGCTCCAGACGGCGGGGCACTCGATGATCGTGCTGGGGCTGGCCATGGCGCTGGTCGGCACGGTCAGCCTCTATGGCGCGATTACCGCCCGCTATGCCTATGCCTGGCTGTTTCTGGGCCTGACATTCGCGATGATGCTCTACGACCGCGTGGAGATGCCCGCCGCCGATCCGCGCACTTTTGCGGTCATGCGCATGATCGAGACGCTGGCGGGCACGGCGGCCTGTGTGAGCGTGAGCCTGCTCTCGGCCTGGACGCTGCGGCGCCACTGGCCCGCGATCCGCGCGCCCAAGCCCAAGGGCGTGGGCTGGCGGCCCGACGCGATGATCCATGGTGCGCGCGGCGGGGTGGCGCTGGCGCTGCTGCTGGGGCTGGCGACGATCTACGACTTGCCCGCGCTGGTTTCAGGCTCGATCACGATCATGGCGGTCATGCTGATCCCGGTGACGGCGGTGGACGGGCCCAACGGCTTGCGCCATGTCAGCCGCCGCTTGTGGCACCGGCTGCTCGGCTGTCTGGCCGGGGGGCTGCTGGCGGCCATGGTGCTGGTGCTGGCGGGGCTGCTGCATGGCCCGGCGCGGGCCGGGGCGCTGCTGCTGGGCACGGCGCTGGGGGTGGCGCTGGGGCGCCATCTGGAAAACGGCAATCACGGGCGCGGCTATGTCGGCACGCAGTTCACGCTGGCGGTGCTGGTCGTGCTGGTGCCCGACAGCTGGGACGGCGCGCATATCGCGCCCGGTTATGACCGCCTGCTCGGCGTGCTGGTGGGCATGGCCGTGCTCGAACCGGTGCTGTTGCTGGGCGCGGCCTTTTCCAAGGTTCGCGCGGCGCGCGTGCCGGTCGCCCAGAGCCTGGGCGCGGGCGAGATTTAGGATTTGGGCGCGCGCGCGAGCGTCGCGCGGGTATAGCATTCGATCACGAGGCTGATCGCCGCGCCATCGGGACGGCGCAGCACGGCGCGATGCGACAGGACCGTTCCCTTCGGGCATCCGGGCAGGGCCCCGCGCCTTGCGGCCAGCCGCTCGCGGGTGAAATGGAGCGGGGCGACGACCGTGCCGAACGGGGTCTGGCTGGTGGCCAGTGCTTCGTTCATCGCCGGGGTCAGCCGCGCGGGCACGAACCAGTTCTGCGCATCGGACAGCACGACATCGCCACAGGCCAGCCGGACATGGCGATAGCCGAGCGCCTCCTGCCCCGACACACCGAGCGCGCGGCGCACGTCAGCAGGCGCGGGACGGGCGGTGCGGTCGGCCAGCGCGTGGATCGTGGCCGGGCTG
>DQVI01000152.1 GCA_015661825.1 Novosphingobium capsulatum | reverse complement strand
GCGCGGCGCACCATTGCGCCAGCGCGACCGTGGCGCTGGGCTGGGCCGCCAGCGTGGCCTCGAAGCGGGGCAGGGCGGGGTTCGTGCAGGCGGTCAGGGCCAGCACGCATGGCAACAGGGCGGCCCCGATGGCCCGAAGCGCACCCGGCCGCCGCATGTGTTTCAGATCCCGCCGGCCACGGCATCAAGGCCCAGGGCCTTCAGATCGGCGATGAGCGCGGCGGCGCATGTGTCGAGCGCGGCCCGGTCGGTCGAGCGGATCACGAAGTTGGCGCCCACGCGGCCTTCGCGGAAGAACGGGTAGGAGCCGATCTGGCAACCCGCATGGGTCTTTTCCGTGGTGCGCAGGAGGTCGGCGATCTCGCTTTCGGCGACCCAGCAGCCGACCGTGGCCGAGAGCACGGGCAGCCCGCCTTCGAGCGTGCCGGTGAGCGCGGCGAGCATTTCGGCGGCGATGTGGGGCACGCCTGCCAGCACGAAGATGTTTTCGACAGCGATGCCCGGCGCGCCCGAGAGCGCATTTTCGATCAGCCGCGCGCCAGCGGGCACGCGGGCCATGCGCAGGCGGGCCGGGGTCAGCCCGCCGCGCGTGGCGTAATAGTTTTCGAGGATGGCGCGGGCATCGGGATGGATCACCACCTCGACCCCGAGCGCGGCGGCCACGGCCTCGACCGTGATGTCGTCGTGGGTCGGGCCGATGCCGCCGGTGGTGAACAGGTAGTCGTTGCGCGCGCGCAGGATGTTGACCGCCTCGACGATGGCCTCTTCCACGTCGGGCACCACGCGCACCTCGCGCAGGCGGATGCCCTGCACGTTGAGCCAGCTGGCGACTTGCGCGATGTTCTTGTCGTGGGTGCGGCCCGAGAGGATCTCGTCGCCGATCACCAGCAGGGCGGCGGTCCAGATGCGGTCGGAGGACGACGGGGCGAGGGGGCTGGGTGTGGCGCTCATTGGGACCATGCGTTAGCGCAATCCGGGGCGTTAGCGCAATCCGGGCCCCATGAAAACGGGGAGGATCAGGAAGAAGCGGGGGCCTGTTCGAAGTGCAGGACACCGTCTTCGAGGCTGTCGTGCGCGAAGAAGGCGCGGTCGGCCAGATAGTCGTGGCTGAGCTGCCAGCGCCGCTGTGTGCTGCTGCGCGGCATCAGCCCCAGTCCGCGCCGCAGATAGCCCGAGGAGAACGCCGGGTCGGTGTCTTCGACCAGATCGTGGTTTGCGGGCAGGACCGGGGTGACGACCTGCGTTCCGGTGCGCGCCATGTGGGCGAGCACCTGCACCGTGAAGGCCGCCACCAGATCGACCCGCAATGTCCACGAGGCGTTGAGATAGCCGAAGACCTGCACGAAATTGGGCAGGTTGGAGACCATGCAGTCCTTGTAGTGGAAATGTTCGGACAGGACGATCGGCACGCCATCGCGCGACAGGGTGGCGCCCCCGGACACCGCCATTTTCAGCCCCGTCGCCTTGACGATCACGTCGGCGGGCAGGTGCGTGCCCGAGGCCAGCACGAGGCCCTGGGGTTCGCAAGCGGTGATCGTGTCGGTCACCACGCTGGCGCGGCCCTCGCGGATCGCGGTGAACAGGTCGCCGTCGGGCACCAGGCACAGCCGTTGCTGCCACGGGCCATAGGGGGGCGAGAAGGCGGCTTCGTCCCACGCCGGGCCGAGCGCGCGCATCGCGCGGGCCTTGAGCCAGGCGCCCACTTTGGCGGGCGCACGGCGGGCGCGGCGATAGAACCATGCGCTCACCCGCAAGTTGCGCGCCCGCACGAGGGCGGCGGCCCGGCGCGCGGGGAGCAGGGCGAACAGCATCCGGGCAACCCGGTCGCGGCGGGGGCTGGCGATGAACCATGTCGGCGTGCGCTGGAGCATGGTGACATGGGTGCCGGCGTTCGATGCCAGCGCGGGGACCAGCGTGGCAGCGGTCGCGCCCGAGCCGACCACGACGATCCGCTTGCCCTGCCAGACCAGATCCTTTGGCCAGAACTGGGGGTGGACGATGGTTCCGGTGAAGCGGTCTTCTGCGGGAAGGGGGGGATTGTGGGCGTTGTCGGGGTCGTAATAGCCGGCGGCCATGATCAGGAAGCGGGCGCTGACCTGGGACGGCGCGCCGGTTTCATCGACGAAGGCGAGGCGCCAGAGCGCGGCCTTGCTGTCCCAGTCGGCATGGGTCAGGCGCTGGCCGAAGCGGATGTGGCGGACCAGATCGTGCTCGTGGGCGACGCGGTCGAGATAGGCGCGGATGGCGGGGCCTTCGGCCACGGCATCGGGGGTGAGCCAGGGCGCGAAATCGAAGCCGAGCGTGTGCATGTCGCTGTCGGAGCGCAGGCCGGGATAAGTGAACAGATCCCAGGTGCCCCCCACCCGTGCGCGCCGCTCGAACAGGGCGAGGCGCAGGCCCGGACAATCGCGGGCGATCCGTGCGGCCATGCCGATCCCGCTGATCCCCGCGCCGATGATGGCGATGTCGGGATCGGGGGCCTGATCGGGAAGGGCCTGATGAGGGGGGTGTGGATGAGCCATCACGGTAAACCGCCCTAGGCGTCCGGGCGCGGAATGTCAGCCCGATTGCACTTCGCCCCCGGCGCGGCCACATAGACGCCATGACGATCATTGCCGCGCGCCGCTATCTTGCCGATCCTGCCGATCCACGAGGGGGGCGCCGCGCGAGTGCGCTGGAGCTGACCGGGACACCCGATGCGCCCGGCAGCCGCGCGGGTGCGAGCGGCGCCTTCGACTGGATCGGCCTGTGCGAGCCCGACCACGACGAGATGGACCGGGTGGCGCATCAATATGGCCTGCATCCGCTTGCCGTCGAGGATGCGCTCAGCCCGCAGCAGATGCCCAAGCTCGACATCTACCAGAAGCACCTGTTCATCGTCGCGCGCACGGCCACGCTCGAACCCGATGAAACGCTGACCTATGGCCAGACGGCCTTTTTCCTCGGGCCCGATTTCATCATCTCGGTGCGCTTTGGGTCGGAGCGGGCCCATGTCGACCTGCGCCGCACGCTCGAGGCCGACCCCGAGCGGCTGGCCGAGGGCGCCGACTACGTGCTCCATGCGATCCTCGATTTCATCGTCGATGGCTATCTGCCCACGATGGAGAGCCTGGAGGCCGTGGCCCACGACATGGAAGAGTCCGCGATCGATGCCTTCCCCGAGCAGCAGACGATCCGGCGCATCTTCCGCCTGCGCCGCCAGTTGCGCCGGTTCGAGCGGGTCATCGGGCCGATGGAGGAAGTCTGCGAGCGGCTGGCCGAAACCGAGGTGCCGCTGATCGACCCGACCGCGCGGATCTGGTTTCGCGACGTGCTCGACCATGTGCGCCGCACGATGGCGCGCATGCGCGGGCTGAAGGAAACGCTCGCCGCCATCGTGGAAACCGCCAGCCTGCTCGAACAGCATCGGCAGGGCGAGATGACCCGCCAGCTGGCGGCCTGGGCGGGGCTGCTCGCGGTGCCCACGGCGATTGCGGGCATTTATGGCATGAACTTCGAATATATGCCCGAACTCAGGTGGCACTATGGCTATTTCATCCTGCTGGGCTGCGTGGGCACGATCTGCACGACGCTCTACTGGCGGTTCCGCCGGATCGGCTGGCTCTGAGTGCCTGATCCGAAACTGTCGTTTCGGATTGTTCGGCACCGGCCCGCTCCCCCACCCGACCTCCCTACGATAGTACCCTATGGGAGGCCGGGTGGGGGAGCGGGCCGGTGCCGAGCCGAAATTCGCCTCTTCGGCGAATTTCGAATCAGGCTGCAAGGCCTGAGGCAGGGGCATCCCTTATGGGATCTGCGAGGCAGCCTTAACGGGGCGGGAGTCATGCCAGTTTGCGTGAAGGTGCGCCAGGAAGGCGCAATCCACCGGCTCCAAGGGTCTCGTGCATGTCGATTTTGGGTAACTTGCGCATACGCACCGTGTCATTGCTGGGAACGCTGTTCCTGGCGGTAACTGCCATCGGCTCTGCCGGCATGGCGATCATGGCCACCGAGACGCTGGGCGGGCGGATCAACTATGTGGCCGATGAGACTGTGCCCACGCTGGGGGCGCTGGCGCGCTTGCGCGGGCAGATCGGCGACATGCGTCTGGTGCTGCTCCGCCATGTCCTGACGACCGATCCGGTCAAGCTGGTCGATATCGACCGCGATCTGGTCACCAGTTTTGCAAGGACACGCCAGAAAATCGACGATTATCGCAAATTCAAGCGCAATGCCCAGGGGGATGAGGCGCAGGCAATCGATGCTCTCGATGAGGCCTATCGCAATTGGCTGAAGCAGGCGCAAATCGTGCGCAGCCTGTCGCTGGAGAACCGCAACGAGGAAGCTTTTGCCGCGTTCAACAACCAGGTCTATGGCCGGGGGCAGGAAATGGGCAGCCGGATCAATGATCTGCTCAATTTCAACACGAAGACTGCCGATGCCACCATGAACGCCGCCAGGAGTCAGGCCGATCACTTGCGGGTTCTGGCCATGCTGGTGGCGGGCGTGGCCGGGCTGGCCGGGCTGGCTGTGGTGCTGATGTTCCGGGCCCGCATGTCGCGCCCGCTCGCCACGCTGGTCGAGGCGATGGACGACATGGCCGGGGGGCAGCTCGACCGTGCCGTGCCGGGCCGTGACAAGGCCGATGAAATGGGCGAGATCGCCCGCGCGCTCGAAGCGATCAAGACGAGCGTGGCCGCCCGTGCCGAAGCGGCCGGGGCGCAGCGCATGGCCGTGCAGCAGCAGATCGTCGGCGCGCTGGGCGCAGGCCTTACCGCCTTGCGCGAAGGGCGCCTGACCCATCGGCTCAATGATCCTTTCCCGACCGATTACGAACAGCTCCGCATCGACTTCAACCAGTCGATGGAGAGCGTGGCCACTGCGCTCAGTCAGGTGACCCAGGCCGCGCAGGCCGTGCGCGTGGGGGCTAGCGAGATCGCCTCGGCCAGCGGTGACCTGTCGAACCGCACCGAGAACCAGGCCGCTGCGCTTGAGGAATCGGCCGCCGCCGTGCGCGAACTGGCCGCCGCCGTCGCCCAGACCGCGATGACCGCCAAGGAGGCGAGCGACAGCGCCCGCCAGACCTGCGACAGTGCCCGCCAGAGCGGCAGCACGATGACCCAGGCCGTCTCCGCGATGGAAGAGATCAGCAAGTCGAGCCTCAAGATGCAGGAAATCGTCGCGCTGATCGAGGGCATCGCGTTCCAGACCAACCTGCTCGCGCTCAATGCCGGGGTTGAGGCCGCGCGCGCCGGGGATGCGGGCCGGGGCTTTGCCGTCGTGGCGGGCGAAGTGCGCAGCCTTGCCCAGCGTTCGTCCGACGCGGCCAAGGAAATCACCGCGATCATCCATGCCAGCGAGCGCGATGTCGGCAATGGCGTGCAGATGATCGGCGAGACGCAAGGCGCGCTGGGCCAGATCGTCGAGCGGACCTCGCGCCTGTCGGACATGATCGAGGAAATCGCCCGTTCGGCGCAGGAACAGGCCGGCGCGATCCGTCAGGTCGATACCGTCGTTTCCGACATGGACCGGATCACCCAGGCCAATGCCGCGCTTGTCGAGGAAGCGACTGCCGCCTCGCGCTCGCTGTCGAACGAGGCCAATGCGCTGGGCACCCTGGTCGGCCGTTTCGAACTGGGCCGGGCCAACCATGGCTACGATCACGCGGGCCGTCTGGCCGCCTGATCGTCTGGGCGGCGCGATCCCCGCCTTGTCGCGCCGCCCAAATTCTTCGCGCCGCCCAATGATTCCGCGCCGCGCGCTCCTACTGCGCGCCCGCGAATTTCCATGGCTTTCCCCGCGCGTGCGCGCTAGCCCCACAGGCTTCGTACAACAGGGGAACCAAACCATACCATGGCCGGGGGATCGACACGGACCATCCTGATCGCGCTGGGCGCCAATGTGGGCATTGCCGTGGCCAAGTTCGGCGCGGCGGCGCTGACCGGCTCTTCGGCCATGCTGACCGAAGGCGTCCACAGCCTGGTCGATTCGACCAACCAGTTGCTGCTGCTGCACGGGCGCACCCGCGCGTCCAAGCCCGCCGACGCGCTGCACCCGTTCGGCTATGGCCGCGAACTCTATTTCTGGAGCTTCATCGTCGCGATCCTGGTCTTTTCGCTGGGGGCCGGCGTCTCGCTTTATGAAGGCGTGCTGCACATGCTCGATCCCGAGCCCGCGACGAGCCCGCTAGTGGCCTTTGTGGTGCTGGGCATCGCCTTCCTGCTCGAAGGGATGTCGACCGTTGCGGCGCTGGGCGATTTCAACCGGGGCCGCAAGGGCACGATCTGGGCGGCGATCCGCGATACCAAGGATGCGCCCACGCTGGTGATCCTGCTTGAGGATTCGGGCGCGCTGGTCGGTCTGGTGGTGGCGGCAACGGGCCTCGGGCTCAGCCTGCTGACCGGCAATCCGATGTGGGACGGGCTGGCCTCGGTGGTGATCGGGCTGGTGCTGGGCGTGCTGGCGATCGTGCTGCTGCTCGAAGCCAAGGGGCTGCTGATCGGCGAGAGCGCCGATCCCCGGCTCGTGGCCGCGATCCGCGATTGCGCGGCGAGCCATGCCGGGGTGGTCCGTGTCAACGAAGTGCTCACCCTGCACAGCGCGCCCACGATGGTGACCGTCATCATCAGCGCCGATTTCGAGGATACGATCACGGCGCGCGATGTCGAGCGGATTGTCCTCGACATCGAGACGCAGGTGGCCGAGCTGTTTCCTGTCGTGGCCCGCGTCTATGTGCGCCCGCGCGACAGTTCGGTCGAGCTGCCGGTGGTGGGGTAAGGCCCCTCTGCCCCTCCACCACCCGCTGCGCGGGCGGTCCCCCTCCCCGCAAAGCGGGGAGGATCTTGATCCTCCCCATGGAATGGGCCCTAAGGATATCGATCCTCCCCATGGAATGGGGAGGTGTCAGGCCGCAGGCCTGACGGAGGGGCCTTCAGGCGATCACGCCGAACAGGTCGTGGGCATCGGCCTCTTCCACCAGCACATCGACGAAATCGCCGGGGCGCAGGCTTTCGGGCACGTTGCGCAGATAGACCGCGCCGTCGATTTCGGGCGCGTCGGCCTGGCTGCGGCCGGTGGCGCCGATGTCGCCGTCTTCGTCGGGCTCGCCCACTTCGTCGATGATCACGCGGATCGTGCGGCCGACCTTGGCGGCCTGACGGGCCGCGCTGATCGCTTCGGTCTTCGCCATGATCCGGGCGAAGCGTTCTTCCTTGACCTCTTCGGGCACCGGATCGGGCAGGTCGTTGGCGGCTGCGCCCTCGACCGGTTCGAAGCGGAAGGCGCCCACGCGGTCGAGCTGGGCTTCATCGAGCCAGTTGAGCAGGTACTGGAAATCTTCTTCGGTCTCGCCGGGGAAGCCGACCACGAAGCTGGAGCGGATGGCAAGGTCGGGGCAGATTTCGCGCCAGGCCTTGATGCGGTCGAGCACTTTGGCCTCGTTGGCCGGGCGCTTCATCGCGCGCAGCACCTTGGGGCTGGCATGCTGGAAGGGAATGTCGAGATAGGGCGTGATCAGCCCCTGCGCCATCAGCGGGATGACCTGGTCGACATGGGGATACGGGTAGACATAGTGCAGGCGCACCCAGGGCACCTGCCCGTCGGGCGTGCGCAACTGGCCCAGTTCGCGGGCCAGATCGGTCATGTGGGTGCGGACCTTGCGGCCCTTCCACTCGCGTTCTTCGTGGCGCACGTCGACGCCATAGGCCGAAGTGTCCTGACTGATCACCAGCAGTTCGCGGGTGCCCGCCGCCACCAGCTTTTCAGCCTCGCGCAGCACGGCATCGATCCGGCGGCTGGCAAGCTTGCCGCGCAGGTCGGGGATGATGCAGAACGAGCAGGCGTGGTTGCAGCCCTCGGAAATCTTGAGATAGCCATAGTGGCGCGGGGTCAGCTTGATCCCGCCGGCATCGTCGAGCGCCTGGGGGATCAGGTCGAAATAGGGGCCCATCGAAGGGGGGGCAGCCTCGTGGACGGCCTCGACCACGGCTTCGTACTGGTGCGCGCCGGTCACGGCCAGAACATCGGGGAAGCGGGCGCGGATCGTCTCGGCCTCGTTGCCCATGCACCCGGTCACGATCACGCGGCCATTTTCGGCAATCGCCTCGCCGATCGCGGCCAGGCTTTCCTCCTTGGCCGAATCGAGGAAGCCGCAGGTGTTGACCAGCACGACATCGGCCCCGGCATAGTCGGGGCTCATCGCATAGCCATCGGCGCGCAGGCGGGTGAGGATGCGTTCGGAATCGACGAGCGCCTTGGGACAGCCGAGGCTGACCAGCCCGACGCGCTTGGGCTCGGGGGCGGGGGTGGCGTCGATTTCGCGGGAATCAGGGGGAATGGTGGCCATTGTGGGCGGGCCCATACCCGTAAAAGCGCCTTGCGTCACTATGTGACATGCGGGGGGACATGCGAGGGAGGGGGGGCATCCGGGCGGTCATCATCGGGCCTGCGACAAATCGTGACGGGAAAGCGTCGGGTGCCCGTTGATTGTTTTGCGCTTTGCCCGGTGTGGGGCTAGCACGGCGCTAGGTGGATGGACGGGTGTGGCGCGAGGCAGGAAAGACATTCGATGGGTCCGGTGAACTGGTTGGCCGTGGTATTGGCGATGGTGGCAGCGATGGTCGTGCAGGCGGTCTGGTATGGTCCGGTGCTGGGCCGGGCGCGTCTGGCCGAAGTGGGGCCGGGCGGGCTGGGCCTGCGCATCGCGCCCACGCGCACCGTGTTGCTGACGGCGGCGCTCCTGCTGGTGAGCGCGACGATGATGGGCCACATGTTCGCCCGCGTCGGCGCGGCCACGCTGGCGGTCAAGCCCTGGCTCTATTTCATGATGTCGGGCGGGCTGGCCGGGGCCTTTGTCATTCCCGGCTTGTGGATCAGCTATACCCAGCAGCGCATCTCCACCCGTCTGGCGATGATCGACGGCAGCTGCGTGATGCTGTGCTATCTGGCGATGGGGCTGGTGTTCTTCCTGCTCGGCTGAGCCGGAGGGGAGGCTACAGTCTGACCGGCCTTAGAGTCTGACTGGCAGGTAGGGCGCCGGATCGCGCGGGACATTGTCGCGGCGCAGCTCGAAATGGAGCGTGGGCTTGCGCGCCTCGCCGCTCTTGCCGATGCGGGCGATGGATTGCCGCGCGGCGACCTGCTGCCCCTGTTTCACATCGATCCGCCCGAGATAGGCATAGGCGGTAACCCAGCCTCGCCCATGGTCGATCACGATCAGCTGGCCAAAGCGCTCGGGCTCGTTGCCCGCGAAGATCACTTTGCCCGCCGCCGAGGCGTGGACGGTCATTCCGGCAAAGGCGGCAAGGTCGATGCCATTGTTGGCGCGGCTGCTGCCGCGCGGATTGGTCCTGCCGTCCACGGGTGTTCCAAAGCGGGAAATCACGCTGCCCGAAGTCGGCCAGACCAGCCGTGGCGCGCCTGCTTCGCGGGCATGGGCGGGCGCGGGTGCCGGCTCGGGACGGGGCGGGGGAGCCGGGC
>DQVI01000172.1 GCA_015661825.1 Novosphingobium capsulatum | reverse complement strand
GTGTAGCGGACGGGGACCGGGGTGATGGTGAAGCCTTCGAAGATGCGGCGTACTTCGGGGTGGTCGTTGAGGGAGAGGATGAAGCGGCCTTTGAGGGTGCGCAGCTGGGCGGCCATGGCGGTGAACTGGGCGCGGTCGAACAGGGTGGCGCCGTAGTCTTTCTCGCAGCCGTAGTAGGGCGGGTCGAGGTAGAACAGGGTGCCGGGGCGGTCGTAGCGGGTGATGAAGTCGCTCCAGGGGAGGTGTTCGATCACCACGCCGGTCAGGCGTTCGTGGGCGGCTTCGAGCAGGGGACCGATCTTGGCGACGTCGAAGCGGGCGCCCATGGTGGTCTCCACCCCGAAGTTGCGGCTGGCCACCTTGCCGCCGAAGGCCAGGCGCTGGAGGTAGAGGAAGCGGGCGGCGCGTTCGAGGTCGGTCAGGGTTGACGGGTCTTGCCGACGCAGGCGGTCGAAGCCAGCCCTGCTGGTGATCTGCCACCGCAGCATGTCCATGAACGGCACGTAGTGGCGCTGGAGGATGCGGAAGAACGTGGCCACGTCATCGCTCCAGTCGTTGATCACCTCGCATTTCGGGCGCTGGTCGCGGCGGAAGAAGATCCCGCCCATGCCCACGAACGGCTCGGCATAGAGCGTGTGGGGCACCGCGTTGATGCGCTCGACCAGACGCTTGGCCAGCATCCGCTTGCCCCCGATGTAGGGCGCGGGCGGGCGGATCGGGGCAATCGCGCTCATGGGATCGTCAGGGAGAGCTTCGGGGGCGGACGGCAGAGTCGACAGCATCGCATTCGTTCCTTATATGTTCCATCGCCGATTCGGCAGGCGGGATGGTCCGGGCAAGGCCGGTTCGGGACGTGACGATGCATGGTCGTCGGAGAGGGCGTTGGCGCGCCCCTTCCCCCGCCTCTGATCGGCACTGTGGCCGACACTTCTGGCCGGGCGGGGTCTTGGGTGGATAGGCTGGCCTTTGGGCTTCGTCAGGCGGCGCCCGGCGTGGCAGGGCTCGCGACATCAGGGATCTGGAAGGTGACCGCCGCCGCGCCCAGCCAGTCGTTCACTTCGGCCATGCGCTGCTGGATCGGGACGATCTCCAGCTGGTAGAACGTGCGCGCGGCGTCGACCACATTGCCGAAGCCGCCGGTGTTCTTGGGTACGATGCCCAGCAACTGGGGTGGCACGCGGTGGGCGGCGAGCATGTCCTGGGCGGTCATGTCCTTGATCTCGGTGAAGGCGTCCTTGGCGCCCACCTCGCCGATCGGGATGATCTTCACGCCATCGGGCTTGCCGCGCGGGATGTGGATGAAGAAGTTGCGGAAGTTGCCCGGTCCCTTGCTGCGGCGCATCGCCTCGCGCAGGGCCTCGCTGTCCCGTTCGGTGAAGTTTTCGTCGCTGACGTGGAGGATGTAGCCCGCGTGGCTGCCGTTGATGTAGTATTTGCGGCGGAACAGGGTGGCGCTCTCGTTGAGCAGGCCCGATTGCAGCGCCGAGAGATATTCGGGCATCCCGTAGATTTCCTGCATCGGGTCCGGCTCGACCAGATGGTGGATCGAGCCGGTGCGGAACTCGACCGCGTCGTGCAGGTACATGCCGGGCACGAAGAAGAACTGCCCCGGCTTGAGGCCGACGCGGGTGAAGGCCGCCGGGGCCGGGCGCAGCGCGGCGGCGCGGCCCGCCAGATTGGGCACGACCTCGAGATAGGCATTGCCGAAGATCAGCCAGTCGAGCGCCCAGCGCGCGAAGTCGGCCTTCGACAGCCAGCGGCTGGGCACGAAGCTGGAGACCAGCAGGTTGCGCTTGAGCAGGATGGCGCTCTGGTGATGGGCGGCCATGCGATAGCAGCGGCCCAGCCCGGCGTGGGGGATCGGCGGCTCGTACCAGCGGCCATTGTGGGCGACCTCGAACAGGTCGAACAGCTCGCGCCGGTCGAGCACGCTCTCCGCGTCGCCGAAGGCAAAGGCAATCGTGGAGGCGGGCGGGCTGGCAGGCGGGCTTGCGGACTGGTCTGCGGACAGAACGGGCGCGACCTCCACCGGAAGGGCCGGGGTATCAGGCATCGAAAATCTCCATGGTGGACGTGCCGCCGATGCCCTCGCTGGCGTCGAGCGGTTCGAAGAACAGGGCGTGCATCACTGCCCAAGCCAGATCGGCATGGCCCACGCCTCCGGCGCGGCCCGCGACATACGTGATGCCGTTCTTGGTGATCTCGGGACGGATCGCCATGAAGGCGCTCATCATGTCCATCCAGCCCGCGTCGAACTCCAGACGCCCGGCGCTGATCACGTTCTTGGCCTTGAGGACCATCTGGCTCTTGGACAGCGGCGAGTAGGTGATCGCGGTGACCAGCGGGAACCACTTGCGCACGAGCTGCTCGACCGCCCTGCCCGCGCCGGTCACGTCGATGGCGATGCGGGTGACGCGATAGCGCCCGGCCATCTCGCGGATCGCGGCGGCCTGCTGGTCGAACTGGAGGCCCTTGAGCCGCTTCTTTTCCAGCACGCGGAAGCGCGCGCCCGGCGCCAGCGGCGCGGCGATGGCCACCAGCGCGGCATCGTCGCCCGTGCCTGCCTCGCTGGCATTGGGATCATAGCCCAGCCAGACCTCGCCCGCGTAGGGCTGCGCGGCATAGGGCTGGACATCGCGCCAGACGTCCCAGCTGTCGACCATGCAGCGGCGCATGATCTCGAAGGGGAACATGCTCTGGCTGTCGTCGAGGAACAGGCAGCGGAACAGGTTGTCGAACTCGTCGACAGAATTTTCGCGTTGCAGTTCGGCAAGATCGACGAGATCGAAGCCCTTGGCGATGGCGTCGAACACGGTGACGATCTGCCGCCAGATGCCGTCGGCCCCCAGCGCGCCATCCTTGAGCACGTCATGGTCGATCGGGATGCGCACCTTGTCGGCCCGCGCGCGGCGCCGGTTGAAGCGGTCGCCACTCCACATCGGATAGGCCTCGTGGGCGAGCGTGCTGGGGGTGGAGAACAGCGTGCGGGTATAGATCTTGTGGGTCGCCATCGCGGAGGCGACCTTGAACAGCTCCTCGAACCCGTAGATCCAGAAGCACTCGTCGATGATGACGTCGCCGTGATAGCCCTGCGCGGTGCGGTAGTTGGTGCCCAGAAAGTACAGCTCGACCGGGTCGAGCGGGGCGCCGTCCTCCCCTTCCCCGCGCTGGATCGCGATGGGGTCGCCCTTGAGGCTCACCCCGCACACCTTCTGCACCCACTGGACGATATAGGCGCGGAAGATGTTGGCCTGGGCGCGCGAGGCCGAGAGGAAGATCTGGTTCTTGCCGGTTTCGAGCGCAACGAGCAGCCGCTCGCGCGCAAAATACCACGTCGCCCCGATCTGGCGCGACTTGACGATCATCCGCGTGCGCAGATGCGTGGTCGAGAGCCAGGTCTCCTGATGGCCGAACAGGCCCGCCTGCATATCGGCGCGCAGGGCGGCGACCATCTCGGGGGTGATCAGGTTTTTGGCCTGGTCCTTCTTCGCATTGGTGGTGCGCGCACCCTTGCTGCGCGCCGGGTTGAGATCGGCCTCGTTGCCCTCCTCGCCAGAGAACTTGCCGATCCGCGCGAAGGTCACGAACTGGCGGCCCAGCAGGTCGATCTCCTTGAAGTCGCTGCCGGTCTTCTGCTCCTTGGCGAGCAGGGTCTGATAGCGGACCCACAGGCATTCCTCGGCGCGGGCGCGCGGGCTGGCGGTGTCCCAGCGCTGGCGCTGCTTCCAGCTCGACAGGGTCGAGACCGGCAGGGCCAGTTCTTCGGCGATCTGCGCGAGCGACCAGCCCCGCCAGTAGAGCGAGCGGGCCTCGATCCGCTGGGCGACCTGCGCGGCAACGGGAGACGGGGTTTGACAGGCTGGGGAAGGGTCCATGGGGGCCACGCTATGGCCCCTTGCGCCCCAAGTCGGCGGGGCGACGTTGTGAGCGGGCCGGGCACAACGCGCGCGCGTTGAGATGTTGCGCGATCCGGGGCCTGTTGAGGCCGTCCCGCCGCAACGTCCTGGCACGGAGCCATCAATGCCCAAGTCCCGTTTCTTTCGCGTCGCGCTCGAAGGCGCCACCACCGATGGCCGCGCCATCGAGCGCCAGTGGCTGATCGACGCCGCCGAGACCTACAATCCCGCTACCTATGCCGCGCGGGTGAACCTCGAACATATCCGGGGGGTGACCGCCGAACCGCCGTTTCAGGCGCTGGGCGACGTGCTGTCGCTGCGCACCCAGACCGTGTCGATCGAGGTGGGCGGCAAGACCGAGCAGCGCCTGGCCCTGTTCGCCGAGATCGAGGCGCTCGACCCGCTCGTGGCGATGAACAAGGCGGGCCAGAAGCTCTACACCTCGATCGAGATCAGCCCCAATTTCGCGGGCACCAACAAGGCCTATCTGGTGGGCCTGGCCGTCACCGACAGCCCGGCGAGCCTGGGCACGGAAATGCTCGCCTTCGCCGCCGCGCAGGGGGACCGCTCGCCGCTGCGCGGGCGCAAGATCGACCCGGCCAACCTGTTCTCGGTGGCCGAGGAGTTCCAGCTCGAACTGGCCGACGAGGC
>DQVI01000183.1 GCA_015661825.1 Novosphingobium capsulatum | reverse complement strand
GCCCGGCGGCGCGTTTGACAGGGCCGGTGTCGATCCCCGCTGCCCCCAGCGCGGCGCGGGCCTTGTCGCCCAGCGGGCCATGCGGCAGGGCCGTGACCATCACGGTCTCGTGGCCCAGCGCGGCCAGCCCGGCGGCAACATTGGCCTCCGCGCCGCCCACTTCGAGGGTAAGGCTCTCGCTCTGGCGCATCAGGCGGTGGCCCGGCGTCGCCAGCCGCAGCAGCACTTCGCCAAAGCAGACGATGTGGCCCGATTTTTGGCCCGATTTTTGTGGGCTGCTCATCGCGCCAGCCATCCGCCATCGACCGCCAGAACATGGCCGGTGACATAGTTCGAGGCGGGCGAGGCGAGGAACACGGCGGCCCCCGCGATGTCTTCGGAGGCACCCCAGCGCCCGGCGGGAATCCGTTCGAGAATCTGGCGGTTGCGGGTTTCGTCGGCCTGAAGCGCGGCGGTGTTGTTGGTGGCGATATAGCCGGGCGCGATGGCGTTGACCTGCACGCCGTGGGGCGCCAGTTCGTTGGCCATGGCCTTGGTCACCCCGCCCACGCCCGATTTCGCCGCGGCATAGGAGGGCACGCGGATGCCGCCCTGAAAGGTGAGCAGCGAGGCGATGTTGATGATCTTGCCGCCCCCGCGCGCCACCATGCCGCGCGCGGCGGCCTGGCTCAGGAAAAACAGCGTCTTGAGGTTGGTGTCGATCACCGCGTCCCAGTCTTCCTCGGAAAATTCGAGCAAGTCGGCGCGGCGGATGATCCCGGCGTTGTTGACGAGGATGTCGACCCCGCCCAGCGCCTCGCTTGCCTGCGCCACCACGCGCTCGACCGGCTCGATGGAGGAGAGGTCGGCCCTGATGCTGATTGCGGTGCGCCCGGTGGCGGCAATGGCGGCGAGGGTTTCGGTGGGCTCCGAACGCCCGGCCAGCGCCACATCGGCCCCGGCCTGCGCGAGGGCGACGGCGATGGCCTGGCCGATGCCGGTGTTGGCGCCGGTGACGAGGGCGGCCTTGCCCGCAAGGCTGAAGGAGATGCTCATGGCGCTTACTTCAGCTGGCAGATGTCGAGCACGTTCATGTCGGTATAGTCGAGGTTTTCCCCGCCCATGGCCCAGATGAACGCATACTTCTTGGTGCCCGAGCCCATGTGGACCGACCACGGCGGGCTGATCACGGCTTCCTCGTTGGCGATCACGAGGTGGCGCATGGCGTCCGGCTCGCCCATGTAGTGAAACACGCGGTCGTTTTCCTGCGGGAGATCGAAGTAGAGGTAGATCTCGCTGCGGCGGTCGTGAAGGTGGGGGGGCATGGTGTTCCACACGCTGCCTTCCTCCAGCACGGTCAGGCCGAGCAGAAGCTGCGCGCTCTCGCACACGCCGGGGATCACCAGTTGGTAGATCGTGCGCTGGTTGGAATTGGCCAGATCGCCGCGTTCGAGCGGGTTGGCCTGCGCCAGCGTGATCAGCTTGATCGGCAGCGCCTTGTGCGCGGGAACCGAGGCCAGATAGAACCGCGCGCCTTCGCCCTCGAACACCACCTCTTCGCTGCCCATCGGCACGTAGAGGCATTCCTTGTTGCCGACCGCAAAGCGCTGGCCATCAACGGTGACAAAGCCGGGGGTGCCGATGTTGACCACGCCCATCTCGCGCCTCTCGAGCAGCGAATGGCCAGCCGCGCTTGCCGGGGCAGTCTGGCGGGGGAGGGGCAGCGGCTCGGCACCGGGGACCGCGCCACCGATCACGAAGCGTTCGTTGTGCGAATAGTTGAGGTTCACCTCGCCCGCCACGAACATGCCCGAAACCAGATAACGGTCGCGCAGGGCCTCGTTCGAGACGCTGTCCATCATGTCCGGATGGGTGGCGTGATAGGTCTTGGCAAACATGGCGCACTCTCCCTTTTTTCGCTGTCGGGTGCTTGGTATCGGGTTTGGGTAACCGGTGTCAACGCTGTTTTGCAAAAGGACCGCGCTTCCCGCAACGGCGCGGAACACGGGCGTTTCAGCCGGTGGGATCGCCCGAATATTCTATGGCCGAGGCCCGGCGCACGAGGTCGGAGGGGAAGAAGGCCGGCTCGCGCGCGGCGGTTTCCGGGCGGATCAGCTTGAGCGCGGCGGTGCGCGCCATGGCCCGGATCGGCCAGCGCACGGTGGTGAGCGGGGGCCAGATATGCGCGGCGATGGTGGTATCGTCGAAGCCGATGATCGAGAGATCCTGTGGCACGCGCAGCCCCCGCGCGCAGGCCGCGTGGAGCACGCCCGCGGCCATCACGTCGTTGCTGGCAAAGATCGCGCTGGGCGGATTTTCGGCATCGAGCAGGGCCTCGCCGGCAGCCTTCCCCGATTCGAACCGGTAGTTGCCGCGCGTGAGCAGTGCCGGGTCGATCGTCAGTCCGGCCCGGCCCATCCCTGCGATGAAGCCCAGTTCGCGCTCGCGCGCCGAGCGGAAGCCTTCTGGCCCGGCCACGAAGCCGATCCGGTGATGGCCAAGGTGCGCCAGCCATTCGACCGCCTCGCACACCGCTTCCTGGTCGTTGGAGGCGACCAGATGGGCCTCGTCGTCGAGTCGGGCCGAGCCCATGCGCACGACCGTGCAGCCCAGATCGCGGCACAGCCGGGCCAGTTCGTCGTTTTCCGAGAGCGGCGGGAGCAGCATGACCCCGTAGAGCCGCTGTTGCTCGATGAAGTGGCGGATATCGTCGAGCAGGGTGGGGGAGTGGCGGTCGACCGGGCGCACGACGAGCGCGAATTCGGTCGCGCGGATGGTGTCGAGAATTCCTTCCTGCACATTGAGGACCATCTGCGCGTTGGGGTTGTCGTGGATCAGGCCGATCAGGAAATTGCGGCGCAGCGCCAGCGCGCGCGCCTGCGGATTGGGCACGTAGTCGAGCTGGGCGATCACCGCCTCGACCTTTTCGCGCGTGGCCTGGTTGAGCAGGGGTGACTTGTTGATCACCCGGCTCACGGTCTTTTTCGATACCCCCGAGAGGCGCGCCACATCGTTGATCGTGGGTTTTTGCGCTTTTGCCATCGGTCTGTTTTGTGCCTCTCGTCGTGCTGCGATTTTCCGACTTGCCTTCGCCTGCGGCAAAAGGCAAGATGACACCGGTTACCGTAATGGAAGCTCCGTTATTCGGCCAAAGCTGTGCTCTTTGGGCCGGGCACGGAAAATCATGTTCAATGGCGTTGCGTCAGGTTTTGACACCGGTTTCCGCGTTCTTCGTGGCCGGGTGTCGCCTGACCTGACCGGGATTGGCTGGGGATGAGTTTGACCGAGCAGGCAAAGGCTGTTGCCGCAGCATTCGTGACGGCGCGGCGCGAAGGGCGCGCCATGGCTGCCTATCCGGGGGTGATGCCTGCCGATCTGGCGCAGGCCTATGTCATTCAGGATCTGGCGCTTGCGCTCGATGGCGGGGCCGTGGCCGGATGGAAGGTCGGGCGCATCAACGCGCCGGACGATGCGGCGCTGGGCAGCAACCGGCTGGCCGGGCCGATCTTTGCGGCAAACGTGGTTTTTGCCGGGGATTGTGCGGGTGAGGGGCCGGTCATGCCGGTCTTCGCCGAAGGTTTTGCCGCCGCCGAGGCCGAATTCCTGCTCCATGTCGCGCCCGGCTGGGATGGCGTGATCCCGCAGGACGATGCGGCCACGCGCGCGCTGCTCGATGCCGTCCACATCGGCATCGAGGTTGCCAGTTCGCCCTATCCGGGCATCAATGCCGATGGTCCGCCGGTGACGGTCTCGGACTTTGGCAACAATTACGGTCTTGTCGTCGGGGCGCCGCTGGCCGGTTGGCAGACGGTCGATTTCGCCTCTATCCTCGTGCGCCTCGAAATCGACGGCGTGCTGGCGGGCGAGGCGACGAGCGCCACGATGCTCGATGGTCCGCTGGGCGCGGTGCGTTTCCTGCTGGGCAATCTGGCCGCGCGCGGGATCGATGCGAGCGCCGGGCTGTGGGTTTCGACCGGGGCGGTCACCGGGGTTCACCCCGTCGCACCGGGGCAGGCCGTGCGGGCCAGCTTTGCCGGGCACGGCGAGGTGACCTGCACGATTGCGGCGCTTGGCGCGGGGGCTGACTGAGCACCGGCCTGCCGCAGCCGAAAATACAACGGACGAGTACGAACGGACAGGGCAAAAGCCCGCCGACACGGGAGTTGATGCAATGGAAGCGCAGATCGAGCAAAGAGCGTCCGTGCAAAGTCCATCCGGGGCCGCAGGCGCATCCGGGGCGCGGTTCGCAGCCACGGGCAAGGCGCCGCCCCATGTCGGGCGCAGGCGCTGGGGCGTGGTGGCGCTGCTGTTTGCGGCCACGGCCATCAACTATGTCGACCGGCAGATGATCGGCGTGCTCAAGCCCACGCTGGCCGCCGACTTCCACTGGTCGGAATCCGATTTTGCGGGCATCGTGTTCTGGTTTCAGGTGGCCTATGCCATCGGCTATCTCTCGTTCGGCAAAGTCGTCGATGCGCTGGGCGCGCGGCTGGGGTACACGGTTGCCATCGTCATCTGGACGGTGAGCCACATGGCCCATGGCTTTGCCACCGGCCTTGTCTCGTTCGCGGTTGCCCGCTTCGGGCTGGGGCTGGGCGAATCGGGCAATTTCCCCGCTGGCATTCGCGCCGTGACCGACTGGTTCCCCCAGCGCGAACGCGCGCTGGCCATCGGTGTGTTCAATGCCGGGGCCAATGTCGGCGCGATCATCACGCCGCTGCTCGTGCCGCTGCTGGTGCTGTGGTTCGACTGGCGCATGGCCTTTTTCGTGACCGGCTTTTTCGGCGTGGCCTGGCTGGCGGCGTGGTGGCTGCTCTATCGCCACCCGCGCGAACACGCCCGCGTGGGCGAGGCCGAACTGGCCTGGATCGCGCAGGACCCGGCTGATCCGGTCGAGCCGATCGGCTGGGCGCGGCTGCTCGTGGTCAAGGAAACCTGGGCCTATGCGCTCGGCAAGTTCCTCGTCGACCCGATCTGGTGGTTCTTCCTGTTCTGGCTGCCGGGCTATCTGTTTTCCCGCTATGATCTCGATCTCAAGACGTTCGGCCTGCCGCTGGCCGCGATCTACCTGATTTCCGACCTGGGCAGCATTGCCGGGGGCTGGCTCTCCTCGCGCCTGATCCGCGCCGGGCGCACGCCCAACGTTGCGCGCAAGATCACGATGCTGATCTGTGCGGTCTGCGTGACGCCGATCTGGTTCGTGCAGGGGGTCGACAACATGTGGGCGGCGGTGGGCATCATTGGCCTTGCCACGGCGGCGCATCAGGCGTTTTCGGCCAATCTCTACACTCTGCCTTCGGATGTCTTCCCGCGCGGGGCGGTCGGTTCGGTCGTCGGGATCGGGGGGACGGTCGGGGCCTTTGGCGGCATGGGCATGGCGCTGTTTGCCGGGTACATTCTCGATGCCACGCACAGCTATCACGTTCTCTTCGCGATCTGTGCGAGTGCCTATCTGGTGGCGCTGGCGGTCATTCACCTGCTCAGCCCGCGTCTGGCGCCAGTCTGCATCGAAAATGTCTGTATCGAGAAGCAGGCGGCCTGATGCGCGGGCCAACAGGGGTAAGCCGGCGCGGCGCGCTGGCTGGCGCGGCGGGGCTGGCTGTTCTGGCCGGAACCACGGACGAAATTCGCGCCCGGACAGCAGGCGAGAGCTTGCCGGTTGGCGCCATTCCGCCTTACGCGCGCGGTTTCGACAACCAGCGCAAGGCCGATCTGGGCGACGGGCGCTTCCTCAATCCGCTTCTGGCCGGGGACCATCCCGACCCCACGATCCTCAAGGACGGCGACGACTATTACCTGACGTTCTCGACCTTCGATTCCTATCCCGGCCTCGTCATCTGGCATTCGCGCGACCTGCTCAACTGGCAGCCGGTGGTGGCCGCGCTGTCGCGCAATGTCGGCGCGGTCTGGGCGCCCGACTTGTGCCGTCACAATGGTCGCTATTTTATCTACTTTGCCGCCAAGGCTGCCCCGAATTGTACTTATGTGATCTGGGCCGACCGGATCGCCGGGCCATGGAGTGCGCCGATCCCGCTGGGCCTGCCCAATCATATCGATCCGGGCCATGCGGTGGGCGAGGATGGCTCGCGCTGGCTGTTCCTGTCGGGTGGGGACCGGGTGGCGCTGGCGCCTGACGGCCTGTCGCTCAAGGGGCCTGTCGAGCATGTCTATGATCCCTGGCATTACCCCGAGGACTGGGATGTCGAGGGCTTCTCGCCCGAGGGGCCCAAGATCGTGGCGCGGGGCGGCTGGTTCTATCTGATCACGGCGGTCGGGGGCACGGCGGGGCCGCCCACCGGGCACATGGTGATCGCGGCGCGTTCGCGCTCGATCCATGGGCCGTGGGAGAATTGCCCGCACAATCCGATCGTGCGCACGCGCAGCCGCGAGGAAGCCTGGTGGTCGCGCGGCCATGCCACCGTGTTCGAAGGACCGGCGGGCGACTGGTGGTCGGTCTATCACGGGTTCGAGCGCGATTTCTGGACTCTGGGCCGCCAGACCCTGCTCGATCCGGTCGAATGGACCGCCGATGGCTGGTTCCGCATGACCGGGGGCGATCTGGCCCAGCCGATCAGGGCGCCGCTTGGGCGCAAGCCGGGGACGGGCGCACTGCATGGCATGGCGCTGTCCGATAATTTTGCCACGCTCGATCTGGGGCGCCGCTGGAATTTCTTCCGTCCCGGCCCGGACGAGGCCGCGCGCGCGCGGGTTTCGGGCGGGGAACTGGCGCTCAGGGCCACGGGCACCGCGCCGGTCGATTCCGCGCCGCTGTTGCTGACCGCGGGGGACCGCGCCTATGAATTCGAATGTTCGATCGACATTGATCCGGGTGTCACCGCCGGGCTGCTGCTGTTCTACGACAGCGCGCTCTATTGCGGGCTGGGGTTCGATACGCGGCGCTATGTCACGCACCAATACGGGATGGAGCGGGGCCGCCCGGTCAATCCCCATGGCTCGATGATGCGGATGCGCGTGCGCAACGAGGCGCATATCGTGTCGGTCCACACCAGCGCTGATGGCGGGAAAACCTGGCACCGGTTCGACCGGGGAATGGAAGTATCGGGTTATCACCACAATGTGCGCGGTGGCTTTCTGATGCTGCGCCCCGGCCTTTACGCAGCCGGGCAGGGCACCGCGCGTTTTCGCGATTTTCGTTTCCGGGCGCTGGCTTAAGGTTGTCAGCCGCGCTTCGGGGGATACCATCAAAAAGCCTGCACGATCAGGATGAGGCGGCAGTGACCGGCCTCGCACAAGGGAGAATTGCCATGTCCCACCGCCTGTCCGGGCGCGCCGCCGTCAGGGTTCTGTTGCGCGGGGCTTCGTGTCTGGTGCTGGCCGGGGTGGCCCATGCGCAGGACACTCATGCGCAGAACAGGGCCGACGGGCTGCTGTTCCATGCCCCGCTCGACAGCGGTTTTGCCGCCAGCGTGGCGGGTGGGGAGGCCCAGCCCAATTTCCAGAGCGATGTTTCGATCGTTCCCGATGGCGCACGCGGCAAGGGGGCCGGGCGCTGGGCCGATGGCGGCTATGTCGCGTGGAATGCGCCGGGCAATATTCAGGCCCAGCGCGGCACGCTCGCGTTCTTCTGGCGCAGCCATACGCCGGTGGGCGAGGCGCCGTTCGTGATCTTCCGCGCCGGGACGGCCGATCATACGAGCTGGGACATGGCGTTTTTGCGGATCGACTGGAACGGCCACGGTTTCGACGCCTTCGTGACCGATGCCAACCTGTCGCGCCTGCGCGTGAGCTGGACGATCCCCCGGATGCCCGCGCCCGATGCCTGGCACCATATCGCCTTCGCCTGGGACGAAACGCGCGGCGTCCGCCTGTTCTGGGACGGGCGCGAGGTGGCCGCGAAAGAACAGGCCGCCGACCTCGACATGGGGCTCGACCAGTTCGGCCTTGCCGGGCGGGTCATGGCCCCGCATCAGGTGCAGAGCCGCTACAATTTCATGCGCGGGTCGGACCTCGACGACATTCGCGTCTATGATCACATGCTCGACGGCGCGGCGGTGGCGCATCTGGTTGCCGGACCATCGGAGGAAATGGCCAGCCCTGCCGTTCCGGCCACCGATTTGCGCAGGGCCTGGTTGCACCGCTTCGGCTGGGACAAGCAGACCCCGCCGCCGCTCGTCGATCCGGTGACCACCGTGCGCAAGATCGAATTTGCCGACGCGCGCGATCTCAAGGAATGGATGTGGAAGGGCGTCGACGGCATTGCCGAAACGACCTGGCCGGGCGTCTACAACCGCTCGCGCCTGCCGGGGCGCGACGACTATTTCGAACTGCCCGACTGGAATGTCTATGTCGAGGGTGGCAAGGCCTATCGCCTGACCCTGCCGGCCGATACCGCGTTCAACCGCGTGGAGATCCGGGGCGCGGCCTATGGCGCGCTCGAATGGTCGCCCGATGGCAAGGGCGGCTGGCGCAAGCTCGCCACGCGGCCACAGGGTGTCGTCCGCTCACTGACCGATACCGGCACGCTCAAGGGCGGCGTGCTGCGCTTCACCAATGTCATGGCCGAGCAGCCGATTCAGGAAATCTGGGCCTATGACATCCACCCCGGCACGGTGCCCGAAGGCACGTTCCAGTTGCGCTATACCGTGCGCAGCGCCGCCTCCCCCGATCTGGGCGCGCTGGGCAGGCTCAATGCCTTCATCGCCGGGCGCTATCCGCTGGCCGAGCGGGCGAGCGTCGTGGCCCTGCCGACCGAGGG
>DQVI01000056.1 GCA_015661825.1 Novosphingobium capsulatum | reverse complement strand
GCCCATGCGCAAAGCCGATAGCCTGCGCCGCTGGCTCACCGCCTTCCTGCCCGACTTGCGCAAGCAGGCCGACCGCCTTCAGGTCTATCTCGAAGGTGGCCGGATCAGTGCGCGGCGGTCGGCCACGCTGTCCTTCGCCTATGCCTACACGGTCAAGGCGCTGATCACCGACTTCGCGGGCAATCCCGACACGGTCATGGTGGCGACCCTCGCATGGATCGAGAAGGAGCAGCCCCAGCTGCTCCAGACCGCGGACAACACGCCCTTCCAGTTCGAGGCCGAACTGCTCGACAGCGACACCTATGACCTCGAACTGTCGATCGAGCTAACCGAACCGGTCCTCGTCCTCCCCCGCGCGGACGGTTCGGGCTTCGACATCGAGCACCCGCCCGAGCCGACGCTCCCGCCGATGTTTGCCCAGGGTGCGGCCACGTTCCTGCAAGGCTTCGGCAATGCCGACAAGCTCGTGCAGTCCCCCACGCTAGGGGCGCTGGAAGCATGACCGGCGACGATCTGGCCGAAATCGAGCGTCTGGCCGGCGCCCTGCTGCGCAACTTGTCTGCGGGCCAGCGCCGCAAGCTCCTGCGCAAGATGGCGCGCGACCTTGCCGCCAGCCAGCGCCAGCGCATCGCCGCCCAGCATCAGCCCGACGGCAGCGCCTTCGCGCCGCGCAAGCAAAAGGCGCAGCCGGTGACGGGCAGGGGCGCCGCCTGCTTCCTCTACCCCGCCGGCGGCAGCGGCCCGCCGCGCCGGGTGATCATGAAAAGCTTCACATGGGGCACGGGCCGCTCGATGACCGGCTTCGACATCGAGGCCGGCGGCATCCGCACCTTCGAGTTTGCCAAAGTGGTTCAATGGCTCCCGGTCCCGCCCGAATACCGCAACCGCACCAGCACCCGCCTGCGTCGCCGGGGAAGCCTGCGCCGCAAGGCCATGTTCCGCAAACTCGCCAGCGCCCGCTACCTCAAGGCCCAGGCCGACGACCAGGGCTTCTGGGTGGGCTTCTCGGGCAAAGTCTCCCAGATCGCCAGCATCCACCAGAACGGCCTGCGCGACAAACCCTCCCTGCGCGCCAAGGCCGTCGACACCCCCCGCCGCGAACTGCTCGGCGCAACCCCCACCGACCGCGAACACCTGCTCGACCTGCTCTACGAGCAACTGGCCGACACCTGACCCCACCGGCGGGAACCGGCAGGCGTCACGCAGCCTTGGCGATCGGCTGCCCCCTGATCTCGTCTTTATGCGCGCGGGCGCCGGCCAGTTCATAGGCCGCCTGCATCCGCATCAGGGTATACGCAGAAATTCCGAAGGTCTTCTCAAAGCGGATCGCCATGTTGGACGATAATTCAGCTCAGCCATTCAATATATAAATTATTTACGGCGAATAAGGATGGATCGAATTATCTCATCGAGATCTTCGATAGATATGTCCGGGCGATCAACGCATTTATCAAGTACGGCTTCGAGGTCTCGACGGTCATATTCGTACGCAATAGGCGTGCTGTTTTTGTGTAAAATTTCATGACGATGCGGGTATCTGCTTCCAGTCATATTGTTGAATAACCAACCTATAAATAAAAGCGTCAAGGAGTTTACCCCGACGGGGAATAGCAAGAAACTCCAAGGCCAAGCCCCAGATTGCGCGCCTATCGCTACAGATAAGGCCACAGCCCCCCCTGGAGGATGCAGGCAACGCAACAAGTGCATCATCATGATCGCCAGCCCAACAGCCATAACGTCCATGGCAAATGGCGATAGCCCCGTTCTTGACAGCAGCACCCCGACGATCGCCGAGACCAGATTTCCCCCCAAGACCGCACGGGGCTGCGCCAGAGGACTGGCAGGCACAGCGAATACCAACACCGCTGATGCCCCGATAGGTGCGATTAAGGCTGGAGAAAGGCCCGTTCTGTGTGCAATCCATAATCCTACGACAAGGCTTAACCCAATGGCCAAGCCCGCTCCAATCGATGATCGGATCGGATGAGTGCCATTCGTCTGATGTGGCAGCAGCTTTGCGAGTAAGAAACGCATCTGTGGATCCGGGAGCAATTTCGTTAATAGATTTGGGGAGAGGCGAAAGGATGAACGACCTGCGCCATCCTTTCCTTGAGATACCGCTCAACCGAGTGTTTCATGGCTGAGGACGGAGGGCGTGGCAGATGAGGGCACCTTTCCGACTCATAATGATGCATCTGAAATGCCGAATATTGCGCGGCAGATGATGATGCAAGTAATATGCATCTTTAAAAGTTCAGAAAATGCAGGTTACCCGTTTTCCCGACATGCCATCCGGGCATATGGCCAGCCCGCCATCCCAATGCGGGCCATAGCCTTGGGCCGGTGGTCGCGGCGAGATGGCGGGCATGGCCGATGCTACCTTCACCGCTGTCGATCTCTCGCGCCTGCCCGCGCCTGACATCATCGAGGATCTCGATTTCGAGACGATCCTGGCCGGGGCCGTCGCGCAGATGCGGGACGAGATGGCCAAAAGCGGCCTGACCTTCGAGACCCGCGACAGCGATCCGGCCACCAAGCTCCTTCAGGTCTTCGCCTATTACGCCCAGATGCTGCGCCAGCGCATCAACGATGCCGCGCGCGCGGTCATGCCCGCCTATGCCGTCAAGGCCGACCTCGACCATATCGCCGCCCTGTTCGGCATCACCCGCCTGACCATCACCCCGGCCAACCCCGCCACCGGCGCGAGCGCCGTGATGGAGGACGACACCGACTTCCGCCGCCGCATGGTCCTCGCGCCCGAGGGCTATTCGGTGGCCGGGCCGGAAGGGGCCTATATCTCCCACACGCTGTCGGCCGATGCGAACGTGCTCGATGCCAGCGCCACCGGCCCGCAGCCCGACGACATCAAGGCCCTCGTGCTGGGCGTGCTGGCCGACCATGCCGCTCCGGCCGATCTGGTCGCGGCCATGACCAGTGCCCTCGACACCGCGCGCTGGCCCGGATCGGTCGTGGTCTCGGTTCTTGCGCGCACGGGCGACGGAACCGCCCCGGCCGAGCTGATCGATACTGTCGCCGCCTATGTCTCCGACGAGGCGCGCCGCCCGCTGACCGACTGGGTCACCGTCCAATCGGCCCGGATCGTCCCCTATGCCGTCGATGCCACGCTCACCACGTTCAGCGGCCCGGATGGCGGCGTGGTGCTGGCGGCGGCGCAGGCCAGTCTCGACGCCTATACCAAAGCCAGCCATCGCCTCGGCCGCGACATCACCCGCTCGGCGATCTTCGCCGCGCTGAGCGTCGAGGGCGTGCAGAATGTCATCCTGCGCGAGCCGGCGCAGGACATCGTGATCTCCCGCCAGCAGGCGCCCTATTGCACGGGCATGTCGGTCGCCTATGCCGGGGTAGGGGAGTGACCGCCCCTTCGATCCTGCCCCCCGGCTCCACGCCGCTGGAAAAGGCGCTCGAACAGGTCGCCGCGCGGCTGCTCGATGTCGAGGTGGCGATCCGCGATGTCTGGTCGCCCGACGATTGCCCGCTCGACCTGCTGCCCTGGCTGGCCTGGGGCCTGAGCCTCGACAACTGGTCGACCGACTGGCCCGAGGGTATCAAGCGCGAACGTGTGCGCAAGGCCATCGCCATCGCGCGGCGCAAGGGCACGGCAGAATCGGTGCGCTCCGTCGTCGCCAGCTTCGGCGGCTCGGTGGCGATCCGCGAATGGTGGCAGAGCGAGCCCAGGGGCCTGCCGCACACCTTCAGCCTGATCCTCAACCTCGACAGCGCGGGCGCGCCCGCCTCGGCCGCCTTCGTCGATCAGGTCATCGCCGAAGTGAACCGCGCCAAGCCCGCGCGCAGCACATTCACCTTCACCCAGGGCCTCACCGCGCAGGCCGGGATCGGCCTTGTCGCCGCCCTGCGCCCCACCATCTACGCGCGCCTGTCCTGCACAGCGCCCGCCATTTCCTGAGCAGAGGAACCCATGGGCCTTACCGCCATCGTCACCAATGCAGGCCGTGCCGCGCTGGTCAATGCCGCCAACACCGGCACCCGCGCCGTCACCATCGCGCAAGTCGGCCTGAGCGGCACGGCCCTCGCGCCCGAGGCCGGCGCCACCGTCCTGCCCGGCCAGTTCAAGACCATCGCCACGCTCTCGGGCGATGTCGTGGCCGATGACACGATCCACCTGATCGTGCGCGACGAGAGCGCCGACGTCTTCACCGTGCGCAGCCTCGCGCTCTATCTTGCCGACGGCACGCTGTTCGCGCTCTATGGTCAGGCCGACGTGCTGCTCGAAAAGTCCGCCCAGGCGCTCATGCTGCTGGCGATCGACATCCGCTTCGAGGACGTGGACGCCAGCGCGATCACCTTTGGCGACACCAACTTCCTCAACCCGCCCGCGACCACCGAACGGCAGGGCGTGGTCGAACTGGCGACCGTGGCCGAGGCACAGGCCGGGATCGACGCCCTGCGCGCCCTCACGCCGCAGGCCGCGCGCTCGGCCATCCTCGGATGGCTGCTGGCGCAGGACGGGGCGGGATCGGGCCTCGACGCGGATCTGCTCGATGGCCAGCAGGGCAGCTGGTACACCAACATCGCCGCGCGTCTCGGCTATGTGCCGTGGGGGGCGACCAACGACGGGGCCGGGAGCGGCCTCGATGCCGACCTGCTCGATGGGCTGGACAGCAGCTATTTCGTGAACATCCCGGCGCGTCTGGGATATGCCCCGGCCAACAAGGCTGGCGACACGTTCACCGGCCTTGTCAGCATTCAGGGCGTTGGCCTTGCGGCGGGTATCCGGTGCTACAACACCGTGGCGAACCGGGACTATCGCGTCATCCAGAAAGACGACGGCTCGTTGCAAATCACCGACGAAACCGATGGTGTCGTCCGCTTTGCCATCACTTCGTCCGGCACGATTTACCACGGGACGAGCGACCTCATGTGGCACTCGGGCAATGATGGCGCAGGTTCGGGCCTCGACGCCGATCTGCTCGATGGCCGGCAGGCCAGCGACTTCGCCCTGCTGTCCGGCGCGCGCTTTCAGGGCAACGGAAACGGTGTTGCAGGAAGCGAAGACTGGATCATCTTCTCGCTGCGCAACAACCAGGGCTCGGCCAGCGCAGTCGGCAACACCTCGTGGGAAAGCGTCAACGAGAACGGCATCACCGTCACCTCCATACAATCGTTTCTCGATCCAGACGGCAAGAGCACGATTGCTCTGGTCACGACCCCACCGGGCAGCCGTACGGCGGATCGGCGCCAGAACGCGGCCTATATCCGGGGGCCCGGCCGCCCCACTGACTTCTATGGCAGCGGGATGTTCCTCAACGGCAATCCCCTCTGGCGGTCGGACAACGACGGCGCGGGCTCCGGGCTCGATGCCGATCTGCTCGATGGGCAGCAGGGCAGCTGGTACGCGGACATCATCGGGCGACTGGGCTATGCCCCGGTGCAACAGGGAACGGGTATCGGCCAGCGGTCCAATGCCATCAAGATTGGCTGGAACGGCAGCAAGTTGCAGCTGACCGTCGACACCTACGACCAGGGCAACATCGTCACCGAGCCCAATCTGGCGAATGCCAGCATGAACGTGAACGCGGCCTATGTGCAGCGCAACAACAACCACTTGTGGGGCCCGGACAACGATGGTTCCGGTTCGGGCCTCGACGCGGATCTGCTCGACGGTTTTCAGGCCGATGCCTTCGCGCGCATCACCGCCCAGTCGATTGGCAGCACCGGCTATCTCGTCCTGAGCAATGGCTTGAAGATCGTCTACGGGACCGTCCAGCTGACGCAGGACGCCTACAGCTACGCGACCTTTCCGATTGCCTTCGAAAGCGCCCCGGCGGTCGTCTTCCCGACCATCGACACGGTCAACAACAGCTCCGACCAGAACACGCTGCTCACGGCCCGGACCATGAACGGCTTCACCGTCTTTCAGGCCGCCGACATCTCCAATGTCTCGCTCCCCTACATCGCAATCGGACGCTAAACGATGATCTACTTCAGCCCCTCGACATGCGGCTTCTACGAGGACGGGCAGGGCGCCGCGCCCCCGCCCGATGCCATCGCGATCACCGCCGACGAGCGCGACCGCGCGCTGGCCGATCTGCGACCCGGCCACCGGATCGTCGCCGGGGAGGGCGGAAGGCCGGTGGTCGCGCCCGCTACGCTCACCACCGACGAGGTGCTGGCCGTGGTCCGCCGCCGGCGCAACGCCTTGCTGGCCGCCTGCGACTGGACGCAGGCCATCGACAGCCCGATCTCCACCACCGACCGCAGCGCCTGGGCGGAATACCGTCAGGCCCTGCGGACCCTCCCCGAAACCATCACCGACCCGGCCAGCATCGTCTGGCCGGTCGCCCCCACGCAAAAGGATCCGGCATGACCGAATTGACCACCACGATCGGCGCTTACGACACGCAAAAGCGCACCGTGCCCGTCACCTTCACCAGCGGCGCGATCCGCCACACCCGCGAGGTCAACGCGGTGCTGGACGAGGGCGGGGCCTACGACAAGGTCGCGACCAGGGCGCGTGTCGAGCAGGTCGCCCTTGGCGTCGCCCACAAGATCGCGCTGGGCGTGATCGCCGAGCCGGTGCCCGAACCGACGCCGGATCCGGCAAGCCCTGCTGCTGTGTAAGATTGCGGCGGCCCTTCACGCCGCCCTGTTCCCCCTTTACGGAAGGGGGCTTCGGATGTTCCCGCATCTCGAAACCAGCGAGCCTGCACTCGCACTCTCCGGGCAGCGCGCCTGTCCCTTCGAGCACCCTTCCGCGTCTCAGGCGCGGAAGGGACATCGTGCAGGATACCCTCCATGTCTACCCCTTTTGTTCTCGTTCGTCCCGTTTCTCCCCCGGCCGGTTACATCGGTGGAAAACGCAATCTTTCCCGCCGCATCTGCGCCATCATCGAGGCCACGCCCCACACCAGCTATGCCGAGCCCTTCGTGGGCATGGGCGGCATCTTCCTGCGCCGCGCACGTCGCCCCAGGGCCGAGGCGATCAACGACATTTCCGGCGACGTCGTCACCCTGTTCCGCTGCCTTGCCGAACACTACCCCTACCTGATCGACATGCTGCGCTTCCGCGTGGCAAGCCGGGCCGAGTTCGAGCGCCTGCTGGCCCAGCCTCCCGAACGCCTGACCGACCTGCAACGCGCGGTGCGCTTCCTCTACGTCCAGCGCCTGGCCTTCGGCGGAAGGGTCTCGGGCCGCACTTTCGGCGTTGATGCGTCCTCGCCCGCGCGCTTCGACGTGGGCAAGCTCGAACCGATGCTGGCCGAGATCCACGAGCGCCTGCAATCCGTGGTGATCGAGCGCCTGCCCTATGCCGAGTTCATCTGCCGCTACGACCGCGCCGGGGCCCTGTTCTACCTCGACCCGCCCTACTGGGCCTGCGAGCGCGACTATGGCCCCGACGTCTTCACCCGCGAGGACTTCGCCGCGCTCGCCAGCCAGCTCGCCACCATCAAGGGCAAGTTCCTGGTCTCCCTCAACGACACCCAGGGCGTGCGCGAAACCTTCGCCCCCTTCAACCTCACCCCCATCACCACGACCTACACCGTTGGCGCCAAGTCCCGCCCGGCCCGAGAACTGCTCATCAGCAACTTCCCGCTCCCCGGTAACGATAACTGAGGCTGTGCCCCCGCGCGCCTGGGAACGGGCGCGCGGGTGTTCGTGCTGGCTGCGGTCGCCTCTTGAGGATGTCGCGCTTCATGTTATAACGAACGTATGAACGCCAGCCTTAAGATCACCAAGATCGGCAACTCTGCCGGGGTCGTCTTGCCCAAGGAATTGCTCGCCAAGCTGCGCGCTGGCGTGGGCGATACGCTGTATGTGTCCGAAACACCTGACGGGATCCGGATTACAGCGGCTGATCCCTCTTTCGAGGCCAAGATGGCGCTGGCCGAGCAGATCATGCGCGAGGACAGGGATATTTTACGCGTCCTTGCCAAGTAAGATGGGGCAGATTGCTGAACCGGTCTGGATCGAGACCGAACTGGCGCTCGCCATCCACGATCGCCAGTTGGCCGAGCATGGCGGGCCTATCGGCGTGCGCGATTCTGCGGCGTTGGAATCAGCATTGGGTCGCCCGCGCAACCAGTGGGCCTATGGCCAAGCCGATCTCTGCGCTCTGGCAGCTGCCTATGCCTATGGAGTGGCGCGCAATCATCCCTTCACGGATGGAAATAAACGCACCGCATGGGTGCTGGCGCGCCTGTTCCTGGCACTGAACGATATGCGGATCAGCTTCGCACCAGAGGAGGCCATTCACATGGTTCTCGCATTGGCCAGCGGTGCGCTGACCGAACAAGAGGTGACGAACTGGTTCCGGGCAAGATTGGCCTGAAGCGCTGCAAAACCGGACTTACAAGGCCTCCTGCAGAGGCCGCCAAAGTGACCTTTCGCTCATGCCATACTTTCGGACATCCGTTTCCGGAAACCCCGGAGCACATCAGGCCGAGATTTAGCTGGCCCGGCCGAACAAGCCCTTCTCATTGCTGCGTCGGGTAAGCACTTCAAATCCGTCCCGCGTGACCGCGATAGTATGTTCGAACTGGGCAGACAGCTTCCCGTCGGCAGTCACCACCGTCCAGCCATCATCTCTGGTCACGGTCCTGTGGGTACCCTGGTTGATCATCGGTTCGATGGTGAACACCATGCCCTCGCGCAGGGGCAGGCCTCTGCCCGGTTTGCCGAAATGGAGAACCTGCGGTTCTTCATGCATTTCCCGCCCGATACCATGGCCGCAATAATCCCGAACGACCGAATAACCGTGCTTCTTGGCATGGCGCTCAATGGCATGCCCGATGTCTCCAAGCCGCGCGCCGGGTTTTACCTGGGCAATGCCTCGCCACATGGCCTCCTGCGCTACGCGGGTGAGCCGTTTGGCTGCAGGCGCTATCTCGCCGACGGGATAGGTTTTGCTGGAATCCGCGATGTAACCGTTCTTCTCAAGCGTGATGTCGAGGTTGATGATATCCCCGTCGTGGATCACCACCGAAGCATCGGGCACACCGTGGCAAACCTCGTCATTGATCGAGCAGTTCAACACATAGGCGAAGCCATATTGCCCCTTGCTGGCTGGGCGGGCACCAAGATCGACCGTGATGAAACGCTCCACCAAATCATTGACAGCCATCGTCGTCATGCCCGCCAGAGGTTGCTGATCCAGCATCTCGAAGACGCGGGCCAGCAATTGGCCGGAAATACGCATCAACGCGATTTCATCCGGGGTTTTGACCATGTCAGGCGGCGGCCAGGTCGGGAACACGGACCTGCGCGGCCGCAAGCTGCGCCTTGACGATCTCGTTGAAAGAGAGCGTGGGGTTGGCCTCGGCCAACATGCCCAGCTTCATCCAGAATTCGGCCTGCGCGTTAATGGAGCGGCACATCACTGCGCTCGCCTTGCGGACTTCCTCGTGCAGATCCTCGTCGATTTTCACAATGCCCATGGGGTTGCCCTTCTTGCACGATATGAAACATATACGTTTCATATCGTGTGCACCTAGTCAAGACAACGAACGCGAGAGGGGGCACCATGCGCCCCTTCAGTCAGCTTAACCTCTGTTCGAAGCACCAGGCCGTGCCTTCGAAACCCAGCATAGGTTCAGCCGTTCAAAATAGGCAAAAAGCACGAGTTTCAGGGCATATTCATGCGCTGGAAGCTGGATCGACACCGCAGCATTGATGGTTATCCTTGCTGCCCGGGACTAATGCTTTCTTTCTCCTTGCGCGCAGACTTGCCAAGGTAGTCCAGTCATCGTAGCCTCATTTTATGTCCGCGCACGCCTTCCTCCTTCAGCCCTTTGCAGGTTTGCTGGCGTCTGTGCCTTGTGCGGTCTCGCCGCCTGAAACGAGCCTCCAGGGCCATGCCGGAGCACCGCCTCCCTCGGCCCCGTTCATCGCCGACTGATCTGGTCGGTCACAGTGCCCGTGCTTTGCATACGGGCCGATGATCTCTTTTCGGGTAAATTTTATGTCTTATCGTTTTGTCTCGGCCCTTGTGCCGACGAGTGCTTTCGTCCTGCTATGGAGCAGCGGCGCCATCCTGTCCGAAATCGCGCTGCAGCATGGTTCACCTATGGCCGTGCTGGTTTGCCGTTATGCACTAGCGTTCGCGGTGCTGGTTGCTGTTGCGGCGTGGAACCGTCGTCTACTGCCACAGAGAGGCAGCCGTCATCGTGTAGCGCTCACTGGCCTGTGTATAGCGGGACTCTATTCTGTTTGTTACCTTCTGGCGCTCGACCATGGCGTGACGCCGGGTGCACTGGCAACCTTGCTGGGGCATCAGATGTCGACGCTCGCCATCACTGGATTGGGGCTAATCGTCATCGGCCTGCTGCTGGTACTACGTCAGAGATAGAAAGGCAGGCGCTCCGCTTCGCGGCGGAGCACCACTTTGCCAGTCATTGCATTCGAAAGGCGCACCTCCAGCCATGTTGAGCGCCTTGATCGAACCCTGATAGTTGCTTTTCCAATGCGAACGGATCAGCCTTTCCGAAAGGCCGGTCAGCTTGGTAGCATCAAAGCCCAGAGGCTTGGGCGCGTGACCCCAGCGAAGGCGGGTGCCGCGTGGCAGCCGGAACAGCAACAGCAGGTTGCGCGCCAGCCTTGAGCGGCACTGCGGCGGCGGCAGCATCAAAGGAGATGGTGTCAGGAGCGCTGGACGGGAAATGTCAGTCCTGGGAATGCTCAATACGGAGGGTGTCAGGGGAGGAAAGACATCAGCCAGCCACCAGCGGCAGCCAGGCCCAGAACGTGCATAATATTCCATTTGCGGGTGATGATCAGCCAACCGGAAGCGGCAGCGATCAGTCCCGCACGCCAGTCGAAACTCGAAAGCACCGGCAGGCTGAGGCTGCCCCAAATCGGCCGCAGGTCATGGAACAGCACCTGTAGCGCGAACCATGCCGACAGATTGGTGATCACCCCGACAATGGCCGAAGTCACCAACGCCAGCGCGCCTTTAAGTGCATAGGCGCGCTCAAGCCGTTCGATCCATGGCGCCAGCGTGAAAATCCACAGGAAGCATGGGGCAAAGGTCACCCATGTGGTCAACCCCGCGCCCAACAAGCCTGCCACCAACGGGGTGAAAGGTGCAGGGCTGCGAAGCGCGGCCAGATAACCAACGAACTGTGTGACCATGATGAGCGGCCCCGGCGTGGTCTCGGCCAGGCCCAACCCGTCGGCCATCTCTGCGGCGGAAAGCCAGTGCTGCGCGCCCACCGCTTGCTGTGCCATATAGGCCAGCACAGCATAAGCCCCACCAAAGCTGACGACCGCCAGCTTGGAGAAAAACACGCCCACCCGCCACAGCACATGATCACGTCCCAGAAGTGCGAACACCGCCACCATGGGCGAGGCCCATACAATTGCACCGATCAGTATGGCCTTCGCGCTGTGTCCCCATGGGCGCGGCGAGGGAAGCGGGGCCTCTCGGCTCACCTTCAGTCCCAGCAGGGCCGGGCGCCAGCGCGCCACCAGCCAGCCCACCAGACCCGCGCCAATCACCACCAGCGGAAATGGCGCATTGAACAGGAACAGCGCGAGGAATGACACAACCGCCGCGCCCTTGCGAAAATCCGTGCCCAGCGCCCGCCCCGCCAGGCGCAACACCGCCTGGACCACGATGGCCAGCACTGCTGCCTTGATGCCGAAAAACAGGGCGGCAAACCACGCTAGATGCGCCGCCGCGCTATAAAGCATCGAGAGCGCCAGAATGATGAGGGCACCTGGAATGACAAACAGCAGCCCCGCCGCCAGCCCGCCACGAATGCCATGCAGCTTCCAGCCAATCCAGATCGCCAGTTGCTGTGCCTCCGGCCCTGGCAAGAGATGACAGAAGTTGAGCGCGTGGAGATACTGTTCCTCGCTGATCCAACCCCGTTCCTCGACCAGTTCGCGGTGCATCAAGGCGATCTGCCCCGCCGGACCGCCAAAGCTGAGGCAGCCGATGCGGGCAGACACGCTTACCAGTTCGGCAAAATCAGGATGAGTGGAAGTCGCCATTAGTACGCCTATCACCTTTCCGCCCGCAAAATGCAGGCTGGATAAGGCAACGCTTGGGCCAACGCCTAGCCGGGAGGTTGCTTTGTCCCGGTGCGATGGGATCTAGCGTAGCTTTACAGGCGCAGCAAGTGTCCTCCGGCACAGCCTTGCCGACAAAGCGGTCTATCAATGCTATATGTCTATCATGACCCGTTTCATGATATCATCCGGCCCTGTCATCGCATTGCTCTCAGCCGCTTTATTCGGCGCCAGTACACCCTTTGCCAAGTTGCTGCTGGGCGATGGGCTGGACATCTGGCTGCTGGCGGGATTGCTCTATCTTGGTTCTGGATTGGGTCTATTGGTTGTCTGGATAATTCACTCCCGAAAACAGGACGAAGCACGTCTGGCACGGGCAGATTGGGGCTGGATGGGGCTGATCGTGCTAGCTGGAGGAGTTGCTGGGCCGGTGCTGCTGATGACCGGGCTGGCGACCACCCCGGCTTCCACGGCGGCGCTACTGCTTAATGTGGAAGGGCTGGCCACGATGGGCATCGCTTGGCTGGTACTGCACGAGCATGTGGATCGGCGCCTGTCGCGCGACATTCAGGGTGAGAAAGCGCGACAAACAAGATGAGAATCCTGCGTTCCGGGATTGGCGAAGGGCGTAGCCCGTAGCCGATGCCGG
>DQVI01000028.1 GCA_015661825.1 Novosphingobium capsulatum | reverse complement strand
GTGGGCAGACGCTGGAGGCACAGGCCCGCGCCGCCACGGCCGCTGCCGACAAGACCGCGCGCGAGGCCGCCGCGATTGCCGCGCGCATCCAGCAGTCCGAAGCCGAAATCCGCATGGGCGAGGCGCGCATTGCCCTGATCGACCGTGAACGCGCCGATCTGCGCGCGCGCATGGCCGCGCGACAGGAACCGGTCGTGCGGCTGACCGCCGCGCTCGAACTGATGGCGCGGCGCCCGCTGGCCTTCAGCCTGATGCGGGCGGATTCGCTGCGCGAGACGGTCTATTTGCGCGCCGTGCTCGAAACCATGTTGCCGCAGGTCCGCCGCAGCACGGCGCCCTTGCGCAGCGCCATCGTGCGCGGGCGGGCCTTGCAGGAGCAGGCCCGCAGCGAAGGCCAGCGCCTGCGCGCGAGCGCGGTGACCCTGGCCCAGCGCCGCACCGATCTGGCCGCGCTCGAAAGCCGCCAGCGCATCACCAGCCGCGCGGCCAATGGTAATGCCTCGCGCGAGAACGACCATGCCCTCGCACTGGCCGAACAGACCCGCGATCTGGCCGCCCTGATGCAGCAACTGGGGCGCGAGGGACAGATGCGCGACCTGCTCGCCGCGTTGCCCGGCCCGGTCCAGCGGCCCGACCATCCCGGCGCGGTGCTGATGGTCGAGGACGCCGATCCCTTGCAGCGCGAGGCGCAGCATCTGGCCTGGATCCTGCCGGTGGCGGGCCGGGTCACGACCGGCTTTGGCGAGCAGGGGACGACCGGCGCGGCGCAGGGGCTGACCATCGCCCCGGTGCCTTCGGCCCAGATCATTGCTCCGGCAGCGGGGCGGGTGGCCTTTGCCGGGCCCTATCGCGGCTATGGCCAGATCGTGATCGTCGAGCACGACGGGGGCTGGACCTCGCTGATAACGGGGATGGGGCGGATCGACGTGGGCGTGGGCGACAAGGTGGTGCAAGGTTCGCCACTGGGCATTGCCGCGCCCGCCCGTCCGCAAGTGACGGTCGAGCTGCGCAAGGATGGCGCGCCGATCAATCCGCTGGGAGTCCTGCATGGATGAGGGGGCGTGGGTGAGCGGGCAGGGGTGAGGGGCCAACTCCATCTGGCGTTCAGGCACCGGGCGCTATACAAGCCTTCGATTGGCACTCCTGCCGCCTGAAATCCGTAGGGGCTCAGCGCTCTACGCAAGGAAAGTCCGACTTGCCCATGGCCAAACCGCTTGCTTCCCTGCTGCGCGCAACGGCGCTGGTGACCGCAGTGGCGGTCTTGCCGGTGGCCACTGCGGGCCTTGCGGCCGTGGATTCACGCACCGGGCCCCAATTTGCCAAGCTTGCGACCATCTACGAGAAGATCAAGACCAACTATGTCGAGCCGGTCGACGACGACACCCTGATCAAGGGCGCCATCGACGGCATGCTGGCCACGCTCGATCCGCACAGCGCCTATCTTGAGGCGCGCGATTTCGAGAACCTGCGCACCCAGACCGAGGGGGCTTATGGTGGCCTGGGTCTGTCGGTCACGCTCGACGATGGCGCGGTCAAGGTCATCGCGCCGATGAAGGGCACGCCGGGTGATCTGGGCGGGATCAAGGCGGGGGACTACATCACGCATCTCGATGGCAAGCTGATCTATGGCGGCTCGCTCGACGAGGCGGTCGACCAGATGCGCGGCCCCCCCGGCAGCCAGATCAAGCTGACCGTCTATCGCCCCGGCCATGACGAGCCGCTCGAATTCACGCTGACGCGCCGGGTGATCGAGTTGAAGCCGGTCGAGTGGAAGGTGAAGGACAACGTGGGCGTGATCTCGGTCTCCTCGTTCAGCATGAACGTGGGGGCGCAAGTCGCGCAGGCCTTTCAGGCGATCAAGGCGCAGGCCGGCAAGACTCAGGCAGGCGGCCATCTGGCGGGCGTCGTGCTCGACTTGCGCGGCAATCCGGGGGGCTTGCTCGAAGAGGCGGTTTCCCTGTCCGACGATTTCCTCGACAGCGGCACCATCGTTTCGCAGCGCGGGCGCGAGGCCGACGACAATGCGATCTATTCGGCCCATCCCGGCGACATCGCGCGGGGCCTGCCGATGATCGTGCTGATCGACGAAGGCTCGGCCTCGGCTTCCGAAATCGTCTCGGGCGCGCTTCAGGACCAGCACCGCGCGCTGATCATGGGCCAGCGCAGCTTTGGCAAGGGCAGCGTGCAGACGCTGATCCCGCTGGGCAAGGATGCTGCGCTCAAGCTGACCACGGCGCGCTATTACACGCCCTCGGGCCGGTCGGTGCAGGAAGGCGGGATCGAGCCCGACATCGCCGTGCCGCAGATTTCCGACCCCGACTTGCGCAAGCGCGCGCTGCGCTCCTATCGCGAGAGCGACTTGCGCCGCCACCTGATCAACGAGATCAAGGACGACAAGGATCTCGAAAAGGACAAGATCGACGATCCGCGTTTCAAGATGACGCCCGAGCAACTCAAGGCCAAGGGCATCGACGATTTCCAGCTCTATTATGCCGTGCAGACCCTGGAGCGGACCACGCCCACGGCGCTTGCCGCGCTGCACAGGAAGTAAAGGCGGACCCGATGGTTCAACATGCTCCAGCCGCACCGCGTGCGGCATCCCTCGCGCTGGTGCTGGCGCTGGCGGTTCCCGCCGTGGCGATGGCCACCGCGCTGGTCGCCCAGTTCGGGTTCGGCCTGGCGCCGTGCGAGATGTGCTGGTGGCAGCGCTATGGCCATATCGCGGCCATTGCCCTGGCCATTCTGGCCCTGCTGCGCCGGGGACACCCGGAAAGCACGGTGCTGGTGATCCTGGCCGGGCTCGGCGTCTTGTTGAGCGGGCTGATCGGGGCCTTTCACGCGGGCGTCGAATATCACTGGTGGGAGGGCATCACGACCTGCTCGACCAACCATATCGAGGGCGATCCGCTCGCCGCCATTCTGGCCGCGCCGCTGGTGCGGTGCGACACTCCGGCCTGGACACTGATGGACATCAGCATGGCCGGTTACAACTTCCTGTTCTCGGTTCCTGCGGCGCTGGCGATCCTGGTGCTGGCAGTGCGGGGGCGGGCCCAGCGAGCCTGAGGGAGAGCTTGAGGCAATGAGCCGTATCGATATCGCGCGGATCATCCGCGTGGACCAGGCGGGCGAATTTGGCGCCACGCGGATCTATGCCGGGCAACTGGCGGTCATGGGGGATCGCGGGCCGGACTCGGCCGAGATCGTGGAAATGGCGCGTCAGGAAGAGGATCATCGCGCCCGTTTCGATGAACTGATCGCCCGGCGCGGGGTGCGCCCCACGGCGCTCAGCCCGGTGTGGTCGGTGGCCGGTTTTGCGCTCGGCGCGGCCACGGCGCTGATGGGGCCGCGCGCGGCCATGGCCTGCACGGCGGCCATCGAGACCGAGATCGACCGCCACTATACCGAGCAGCTCGAAGAACTGGGCGATGCGGACCCTGAACTGTCCGACGCGATCCGCGAATTCCGCGACGACGAGCGCGCCCACCGCGACGCCGCGCTGGCAGCGGGCGCGGAAAAGACCCCGGCCTATCCGTTGCTGTTCAATGCGATCCGTCTGGGGTGCCGCGCGGCGATCAAGCTGTCGGAGCGGATCTGAGGGAGGTGCGCCTGCGGGCGCGCCATTCTCATCTGCCTGCCTCATCTATCAATTTCGGGCCGTCCGGCGTATAGTCGGGCGAGCCCATGAAGGCCCGCCGGAAGCGCCTTGCTCCTGGCGGTCCGGTTTGCGCGCTGGAGAGAAGACCGATCATGTCCTTTGCTGCCTCACGCTTCCGTTTTCTGGCCCTTGCGCCGGTTGTTCTGGCCGTGGCGGCGATCCCGTCGGGTGCTCTGGCGGCGGCACCGGGCAAGACCGCT
>DQVI01000077.1 GCA_015661825.1 Novosphingobium capsulatum | reverse complement strand
CTTCCGATCTCGAGGCGGCGGATCTCGACCGGCAGAGCGCGGCCCGCGATCGTCACGGTCGGCGCCTTCGGGGCCGTTTCGGCGTGGGGCGGCCTTTCGGCATGGGGCGGCCTGACGCCGGAGCGGCGCAGCCAGTCGATCATGGCCGGGCCGGGCTGTCCCATTCGGCGTCGGAGACGACATGGTTTTCCAGCGGCCCGGCGAGGACTTCGCTGATCGCCTTGCCCGCGACAGAGGCCCCGGCGCGGTGGACCGCCTCGCGGTCGCCACATTCGAGATAGTGCCATGCGGGCAGGGGCTTGCCCTGTCCGCGCAGGCGATAGGCGCATGTCGCGGGCAACCAGGCGACCTGCTCGACAAGGCGCGGGGTCAGTCGCAGGCAATCGGGCACCATCGCGCGGCGGTGGCGATAGTCGGCACAGCGCGCGGTCTTGATGTCGAGCAGGCGGCAGGCGACGTTGGTGTGATAGACCTCGCCGGTGTCCTCGTCCTCCAGCTTGTGGAGGCAGCACTTGCCGCAGCCGTCGCACAGGGCCTCCCACTCGTCGCGGGTGAGCGTGGCGATGGGCTTGTCCCAGAAACGGCCTGATGGGGTCGGGGTGTTGCTCATCTTTTAGTGGACCCAGCGGGCCAGTTCGGTGGCCACGGCCTGTCCGCTCTGGTCGACCGGAAGCAGCGCGATGGGCTTGCCATCCGGGCCCATCAGGTAGGCCGCGCGGCTGTGGTCCATCAGATAGGCTTCGGGCGGGGCGCCCTTGGGGGCGGGGCGCTTTTCGGAATAGACCGCGAATTCCTTGGCGACGGCGGCAATCTGGGCCGGGGTTCCGGTCAGCCCGACCAGTTCCTTGCCGAAGGCGTCGGTGAACGTGGCGAGCACGGCGGGGGTGTCGCGCGCGGGATCGATGGTCACGAACAGGGGGACGACGCGCTTGGCCAGGTCCGGGTGGTCGTGCGCGAAGCGGTGATAGCCCTGCATCAGGTTGGCCGCGTCCATCGGGCAGACATCGGGGCAGAACGTGTAGCCGAAATAGAACACGGAGTAGCGCCCGGCGAAATCGGCGGCGTGGACGGTCTTGCCAGTCTCGTCGGTCAGCGTGAAATCGCCGCCCAGTTCGGCCCCGGCGAGCGGCGGATCGCCCGGCTTCGGGCCGCTATCGCATCCAGCGAGGGAAAGCGCGCCGGCAAGCACCAGAGGGGCGAGAAAGCGCGTTTGGCGAGAGGCCGCACGGGCAATATTACGAAAGAACGCAGGGTGATCCATGGCGTGGCGGTTCATGCTCTGCTAACAGCGCGCTTGCAAGGGGGCTGTCCTTCCATGGGCGAGCATCCTTGCAGCCAGTGGAGGACCAAAGCCCGTGCCGATCATCAGCGCCCGTTCGCGTCGTCTTGTGCCAGCCTCCGTGCGGGCTCTGGCCGGATTTCAGATGCTTGCCCTTCCGGCGCTGGCGCTTCCGCTGGCGGCCCTGATGCCCGCGACCCCGGCTTTCGCCCAGTTTTCCGAGAGCTACAAGTTCCTCGATTCCGTGCGCAAGAAAGAGGGCGACAAGGTCAACGAGGCGCTTCAGGTCCCCGGCACCCAGATCGTCAACACCCGCGATGTCAGCACCGGCGAATCCGCGCTCCACATCGTGACCGCGCGGCGCGACCTGCTGTGGATGCAGTTCCTCGTGGGCAAGGGCGCCAACGTCAACATCCACAACAACAAGGGCGAGACCCCGCTGGTGATCGCGGCCAATCTCGGTTTCCTCGAAGGGGTGGACTTCCTGATCTCGGTCGGCGCGCGGGTGGACGAGCCCAACAACACCGGCGAGACCCCGCTGATCTCGGCGGTCCATGTCCGCAACATGGCGCTCGTGCGCTCGCTGCTCAAGGCCGGGGCCAACCCCGACCATCCCGACAATTCGGGCCGTTCGGCGCGCGACTATGCCGCGCTGGACAAGAACACCGCGATGTCCGAAGAGCTTGATGCGGCTGCGGCCAAGAAGAAGCAGCAGGACAAGGGCGGACAGACCTACGGCCCCACGTTCTGAGCTTTTCGCTCCTTATCGGCCCTTTCGCTTCAACGCGCACACGTCACAGGAATTGCTTGCATGGTTATCGACGCTCCCGAAACGCTCACGCTCGAAGCGCTGCGTCTCGAACTGGCCCCGCTGGTGGCCGCGGCGGCGATGTTCGACGGCTGGAGCGAGGCGGCGGTCGACAGCGCGGCGCAAGATGCCGGGGTCGATCCGGCGGTCGCCCGCTTTGCCTTCGGCACGAGCCAGGGGCGCAGCAGCGCGATGACCATGATCACCGCGTGGATCGCGCGGATCGATGCCGACATGGTGCGCGCGCTTCCCGCCGAGCTGCTCGCCACGCTCTCGATCCGCGAGCGGATCCGCCGCCTCGTCCAGTTCCGCCTCGATGCGCTCACCGGCCTTGAGGAAGCGCTGCGCCGCGCCCAGATCGAGATGGCGCGCCCGCGCAATGCGGCGACCGTGGCGCGCCTGTGCTGGCACAGCGCCGACCTGATGTGGCATCTGGCCGGCGACAAGGCGACCGACCTCAACCACTACAGCAAGCGCGCGACGCTGGCCGCGCTCTATACCTCGACGCTGGTCTTCTTTGCCCAGGACCACAGCGAGGATCACGCCGAAACGCGCGCTTTCCTCGACCGGCGGATTGCCGGGGTGATGCGCTTTGAAAAGATCAAGGCGCAGTGGACCGGACGCAAGGGCGAGCATTTCAGCCCGGTGCGCCTGCTCGGCCGCCTGCGCTATCCCGCGCGTTGAATGGGCCGGCGCGTTGAATGGGCGCTGGCCTGACATAAAACTATTGCGAACGACTTGCATAAGCGGCGCGGCTATGGCAGCGGGAATTTGTGACGCTCGATGAACTCCCCGTGGGCCACGAGGCCCGAATCGCTTCGGTCGACTGGGCCGCTCTCGTGCCCGAGGAAGCGCAGCGCCTGCGCGCGCTGGGGTTTGATGCCGGGGCGAAGGTCAAGCTGGCCTATCGCGGCGTGTTCTTCACGCGTGATCCACTGGCGATCGAGATCGGGCGGATGACGGTCGCGCTGCGCCGGGTCCATGCCCGCGCGATGCATGTGGCTGGGCAGGTGGCCGAGCAGGATGGCGCGGCATGAGCCGCGGGCCTTTCGTCACCGCGCTGGTCGGCAACCCCAATGCGGGTAAATCGGCGCTGTTCAACGCCCTGACCGGCGCGCGCCAGAAGATCGCGAACTATCCGGGCGTGACGGTCGAGCGCAAGTCGGGGCGGCTCCAGCTCGCTTCGGGCGAGAGCGTCGAACTGGTCGACCTGCCCGGTTCCTATGGCCTTCACGCCACCAGCCCCGACGAGGAAGTGACCCGCCGGGTGATCATGGGCGAACAGGCAGGGCAGGCCCGGCCCGATGTGCTGGTGCTGGTGCTCGATGCCTCGAACCTCGAACAGCATCTCGTTTTCGCGCAGGAAGTGCTTGAACTGGGCCGTCCTTGCGTGGTCGCGCTCAACATGGTCGATCTGGCCGCGCGCGATGGCCTGACCATCGATGCCGCCGCCTTGTCGAGCGCGCTGGGCGTTCCGGTGATCGAGACGGTGGCCGTGCGCCGCCGGGGCCTGACCGAACTGGCCGACGCGATTGCCGCCGCGCGCGACCGTATCGCGCCCGAAACGCCTCCTGAAACACAGCCCCATCCGCGCGTTCATGTGACCGAGCCCGAGCGTCGCATGCTCGCGCGCGAGATCGCGCATGGGGCGATCCTGTCGGAAACGGCAAAGCACCGCATTCACGCGCGGATGGACAAGCTGCTGCTCCACCCGTGGCTGGGGCCGCCGATCCTGTTTGCGCTGCTGTTCGTGGTGTTCCAGGCGGTGTTCTCGTGGGCGACGCCGTTTCAGGACGCGCTCGACGCGGGGGCCAGTGGCCTGGCCGACATGGTGCGCGCCGCGCTGCCCGCCTCGCTGCTGCGCGACCTGCTCACCGACGGGGTGATCGCGGGCGTGGGCTCGGTCGTGGTGTTCCTGCCGCAGATCCTGATCCTGTTCTTCTTCATCCTCGTCATGGAGGCGACCGGCTACATGGCCCGCGCTGCCTTCCTGATGGACCGCATGATGGCGGGCGTGGGGCTTTCGGGGCGCAGCTTCATTCCGCTGCTCTCCAGCTTTGCCTGCGCCATTCCGGGCATCATGGCGACCCGTTCGATCACCGACCCCAAGGACCGGCTGACGACGATCCTGATCGCCCCGCTGATGACCTGTTCGGCCCGCCTGCCGGTCTATACGGTGATCATCGCCGCGTTCATTCCCAATATCCATGTCCTGCCCGGTGTCGGCCTTCAGGGGCTGGTGCTGTTCGGGCTCTATGTGGTGGGGATCGTGGGGGCGATGGTCGTCGCGCTGGTGCTGCGCCGCTCGGTCACCAAGGGGGCGGCTTCGGGCTTCATCATGGAAATGCCCAAGTACCAGCTGCCCACGCTCAAGGATCTGGCGCTGGGCCTGTGGCAGCGCGCGTGGGTCTTCCTGCGCCGCGCGGGGACGATGATCTTCACCGTGACGGTGGTGCTCTGGCTGCTGCTGAGCTTTCCGCGCGCCGAGCCGGGCAAGAGCCAGGTCGATGCCTCGATCGCCGGGCATCTGGCCAATGGCCTTGCCGTGGTGCTCGAACCGATCGGTTTCAACCGTGATATCGCGCTCGCGCTGGTGCCCTCGATGGCTGCGCGCGAGGTGGCGGTCTCGTCGCTGGCGACCAGCTATGCGGTCGACAATGCCGACGAGAATGCGCAAGGGCGCGCGCTGGGCGACCAGCTCAAGCACCACTGGAGCCTGGCCACCGCGCTGGCGTTCCTCGCCTGGTTCGTCTTCGCGCCGCAGTGCATGTCGACCATCGCGGTGACCCGGCGCGAGACCAATGGCTGGAAATGGCCCGGTTTCATGCTGGCCTATCTGTTCGTGCTGGCCTATCTGTTCGCCGGGATCACCTACTGGACCGCCGTGGCCTTCGGGCTGGGATAAGCCGGGCCGGGGGTATTCCCAGAAAAATCGGGCGGCGGGCGTGCAACCATGCCCCGCCTTGCGCTATCACACGCACCGGAATTCCATAGGGACAAAGATTCGATGGCAGGCAGCGTCAACAAAGTCATTCTGATCGGCAATCTGGGGGCCGACCCGGAAGTGAAGTCGTTCCAGAACGGCGGCAAGATCGCCAACCTGCGGATCGCCACGTCCGAAACCTGGAAGGACCGCCAGACCGGCGAGCGCAAGGAGCGCACCGAGTGGCACAGCGTCGTGATCAACGGCGAAGGCCTGATCGGCGTGGTCGAGCGTTTCCTGCGCAAGGGCAGCAAGGTCTACATCGAAGGCCAGCTGCGCACCCGCAAGTGGCAGGACCAGAACGGCAATGACCGTTACAGCACCGAAGTGGTCGTGGCCGGCATCGGCGGCGCGCTGACGATGCTCGACGGCCCGCAGGGCGGCAGCGGTGGCGGTAGCGGCGGCGGGGGCCAGCGCTGCGG
>DQVI01000087.1 GCA_015661825.1 Novosphingobium capsulatum | reverse complement strand
GTCACGGCCCTGCCGCACGGCCCGCTGGGCGACAAGGCCCGCGCCGCGCTGGGCGCAGCCGGGATCGACACCGGCCCTGTCAAACGCGCCGCCGGGCGCATGGGCCTCTATTTCCTCGAAAGCGGCGCGGGCCTGCGCCCTTCCTCGATCACCTATGATCGCGCGGGCAGTGTGTTTGCCGGGTGCGAACCCGAAACCTTCGACTTTGCCGCCGCGCTCGATGGCGCGGCCCTGCTGCACCTTTCGGGGATCACCCCCGCGCTCGGCCCCAAGGGCGTGGCGCTGGCCCGCGCTGCGGTCGCCGCCGCCGATGCGGCAGGCGTGCCGATCTGCTTTGACGGCAATTATCGCGCCTTGTTGTGGAATGCGTGGGACAGCGATCCGCGCGCGATCCTGACCGACCTGATGCAATCGGCCACGATCATGATCGGCAACCACCGCGACATTTCGCTGCTGCTGGGCACGGCCTTTTCGGGCGATGGCGCCGACCGGCGGCGCGAGGCCGCGCTCGCCGCGTTCGACGCCTTTCCCCGCCTGCAATGGATCGCCTCGACCGCGCGGCACATCGTCAATTCGGACTATCACCGCATTGCCGCGCGCGTCGACGCGCGCACGGGCGCGCACCAGACCCCCGAAGCGAACGTGACCGGCATTGTCGACCGCATCGGCACGGGCGACGCCTTTTGTGCAGGCGTGCTGCACCAGTGGCTCGAAGGCGGCGACCTTGCCGCGATGGCGCAATCAGGGCTTGGCCTCGCCGCGCTCAAACACACCCAGCCGGGCGACATGTGCACGATTGGCCGCACCGAACTCGAAGCCTTTTCGGCCAGCGGCGGCGACGTCCGGCGCTGACCCCCACCTCCCGAGCGGGAGATTTCCGATGGACCCGATCAACCGGCGGACATGGATCAAGGGCGCTGGCGCGCTCGCCGCCCTGACTGCCACATCGTCCCTGTCTGCCACACCTGTCTTGTCCGCCTCCCTCTCGCCCCCACGCGCCGGGCGCTATCGCGGGCTGCGCGAGGACGGGGTCTGCGCGTTCAAGGGCATTCGCTACGGCCGGGCGCAGCGATTTGCCCGCGCCGTGGCCGAACCGTTCGAGGGCCCCCTGCTGGAGGCCACGCGGTTCGGCCCGGTCTGCCCCCAGCGCGGCATGGCCGATGCCCCGCAAAGCGAGGACTGCCTGTTCCTCAACGTGTGGACACCCGAAACAGCCGGGGAAACGGCCTCTGCGCGTCGCGCGGTCATGGTCTATTTCCATGGCGGGGCCTATTCCAACGGCTCGGTCACAGACCCGCTGCCCCATGGCGCCAAGCTCGCCGCCGGGGGCGACGTGGTGGTCGTCACCGTCAACCACCGGATCGGGCCGCTCGGCTATGCCTGGCTCAAGCCGCTGGATGCCACTCTGGCCGACAGCGGCAATCTGGGCCAGCTCGACCTCATCCTCGCGCTCGAATGGGTACGCGACCATATCGCGGCCTTTGGCGGTGATCCCGCGCGGGTCATGGTCTTTGGCCAGTCTGGCGGCGGGGCCAAGATCGCCACGCTGATGGCCATGCCGCAGGCCAGGGGCCTGTTCCACGCCGCCGCGACCATGAGCGGGCAGCAGGTTCAGGCCAGCGGCCCGGCCCATGCGCTGGCCCGCACCCATGCCTGGATGGCGCGCATGGGCCTTGGCGCGTCGGATGTCGCCAGCTTGCGCAGCCTGCCGGTCGAGCGCCTGATCGCGGCCATCGACACCCCCGACCCGGTCATGGGCGGCGCGCTCTATTTCGGCCCCGTGCTCGACATGACCAACCTGCCGCGCCACCCGTTCTGGCCCGATGCGGCGCCCCAGTCGCTGGGCATCCCGATAATCCTGGGCAATGTCCACGACGAGACCCGCGCCTTCCTCGACCCACGCGGCCCGAAGCTGGCCGGGCTGGACTGGAGCAACCTCCCCGCGCGGATGGCCGCCGAAGTGAAGATCGACCTCGATCCCGACTGGGTCATCGCGCAATACCGCGCGCAGGCCCCGCACTGGAGCCCGCAGGAGGTCTATTTCGCGGCGACCACCGCCGGGCGCTCGTGGCCCGGACAAGTGATCGAGGCCGATGCCCGTGCGCGGGCCGGAGCCCGCGATACATGGGTCTATCAGCTCGACCGCCGCTCGCCGCTCGATCCCTTGCGGGGCGCGGCCCATACCGACGACATTCCCTATGTCTTCGGGACGCTCGACGCGCCGGGCAGCTTTTCAGGCACCGATGCCGGTGCCCGCGCGCTCAGCGCCCGGATGATGGCCGCCTTTGCCGGTCTGGCCCGGACAGGCCGCCCCGGCCTTGCCCAAGGCATGCCCGAATGGACGCCCTATCGCACGCCCGAACGCGCGACGATGATCTTCGACGATGCCCCGCGCATGGTCGACGATCCGCGTGGCTGGCAACGCCGGATCTGGGCCCATGGGCCCTACGTCCAGCCGGGAAGCTGACCGAATCACGTTCATGCTGCGCGGCATGGTGCGCAGCATGAACGGGCCCGACCAGCGCCGGCATGGCGCCTGCCGGGCCACCCAAGTCCATGCAAAAGAATGCCGATTTCGACGTTCTGCTCCATCCGTTCGCGTTCTTGACAGGGACCGGATCGTGTTGCAAAACATCACGTAATGACACCGGTTACCCTTCCTGACGGACAACCCGCAGGAAGGGACCGAAAACAATAAGCCCGGACAAGGTCCGGGCGGTCTGCCCTGTGCGGATGGGAGTTGTGACGCCGGAAAGATGCAAGCCATTGCGCGCATCGCTGACACCGGTATCATACGACCTCACGGGCTGAGAGGGGATGTAACGATGCGCAAGACTGAATCCCGTATTTCGATGCTCAAGATCGCCCTGTTTGCCGGCAGCGCGCTTGCCCTGCCCCAAGGCGTTCTGGCCCAGGAAGCCCCGCCGCAGGACGAGGCGGCAACCCGGCCCACGGCCCAGCCTGCAACCGAGCCCACAGCCGGGCCCGCCCCCGAAGTCGGCGCGGAAGGCGACACGCCCGATGTCCCCGCAATCATCGTCACCGGCTTTCGCCAGTCGCTTCAGGCCGCGCTGAACCTCAAGCGCCAGTCGATCTCGGCGGTCGATGCGGTCGTGGCCGAGGACATCGCCAAGTTCCCCGACCAGAACATCGCCGAATCGCTCCAGCGCATTCCGGGCATCTCGATCCAGAAGGACGGCGGCGAAGGCCGCGCGATCACCGTGCGCGGCCTCGGTTCGCAGTTCACCCGCGTGCGCGTCAATGGCCTCGAAACGATCACCACTTCGTCTGACGGTGCCTCGGCCAACCGTGATCGCTCATTCGATTTCAACGTCTTCGCGTCCGAACTGTTCAGCAGTCTGGTCGTCCACAAGACCGCCGAAGCCAGCCTCGACGAAGGCTCGCTGGGCGCGGTGGTCGATCTCAACACCGGCAATCCGCTGGCGGGCAAGACCGGGCTGACCGCCGTTCTCAACGTACAGGGGTCGTACAACACCCTTTCGAAGAACGTCGGCCCGCGCATTGCCGGGTTGCTCTCGTGGAAGAATGCCGCTGGCACGTTCGGCGCCAACTTCTCGGCGGCCTATTCGCACACCGACACGCTCGAAAGCGGCAACAACACCGTGCGCTGGTCGCAGGCCTATTTCAATTCGGTCAACGGCACGCCCTGCTTCTATTCGACGCCCGGCGCCACCGGAGGCAATCCGGTCAGCAGCGGCGGCTCCTATCGCCCCTCGCAGGCCTGCGACGCGGCGGCGCTCTCGTTCCATCCGCGCATCCCGCGTTATGGCGTGATCGAGCACGACCGTCGCCGTCTGGGCCTGACCGGCTCGATCCAGTTCGAGCCGAGCAGCCACACCAAGATCTCGGTCGACGCGCTCTATTCCTCGTTCAAGGAAGACCGCAAGGAGAAGTGGCTCGAAGTCCTCGCCCGCTCCAACGAGCGCAGCTTCAACGTGGTCAACCCCACGTATGACAGCAACGGCAACATGGTCAGCGGCACCTACAACAACGCCTATGTCCGCACCGAGAGCTACCTGCGCCAGTCGCAGACCAAGTTCTATCAGGTCGGCGCGACGTGGGACCAGGACGTGACGGACAAGCTGCGCTTCACCCTGCTGGGCGGCATCTCGCAGTCGGACGCCGACATTCCGGTCGAAAGCACGATTGCCTACGACAGCCGCGGCGCCAATGGCTTTGCGTTCGATTACAGCAACATGAAGTCTCCGACCCTGGCCTATGGGTTCGATGTCACCAACCCGGCCAATTTCCAGCTCGCCGAAATCCGCGACCGCCCCTCCTATGTCACCAACAAGTTCAAGACCGTGCAACTGCGCACCGAATGGGACGTGGCCAAGGGCTTCACGGTCAAGCTGGGCGGGGTCTGGCGCCGCTACAACTTCGGCACCCAGATGTGGACGCGCGACACCGTGGCGTGCAGCGGCAACGGCAAGCCCGACCTGATCCTGGGCACCACGACCTGCTCGTCGTCGACCTATGGCCTGCCGGTCACTTCGGGCATTTCCGACATCGTGAACCTGGGCAATGCCGGACAGGGCGCGGGCACGACCTCGCAGTTCCTGGCCGCCAACATCGCCTCGGCAGCCGACTACACCAATCTCTATGGCCGCACCGCCAACGAGGACTTCGGCTCGAACCGCCGCGTTCAGGAAACCACTTCGGGCGGCTATCTCCAGTTCGATATCAAGGGCAATATCCTCGGCCTCGAATATGCGGGCAATGCGGGCATGCGCTATGCCCATACCGACCAGCGCTCGACCGGCTATACCGCGGGCGTCGCGGGCACGGTGGCGCGCACCTATGACGACTGGCTGCCCTCGTTCAACGTGGCGTTCTATCCGCACCACGACGTGATCGTGCGCGGCGCGATTGCCAAGGTCATCACCCGCCCCTCGCTCGGCAACCTCAATCCGGGTGGCTCGGTCGACGGGTTCAACTATCGCATCACCTTCGGCAACCCGTTCCTCAACCCCTACCGCGCGACCAATTTCGACGCCTCGGTCGAATGGTACTTCGCGCCCCAGGCGCTGCTCTCGGTGGCCGGGTTCATCAAGCAGATCCAGAGTTTCCCGGTTGCTGGCACCTATGTCGCCACCCTGCCCCAGCTCGGGCTGGATCGCTCGGTGCTGACCCCCAGCTCGCCCGCCTACATCAACTACGACCCCGCCCAGGAATATGTCGTCTCCTCGCAGGTCAACGGCACGGGGGCCACGCTCAAGGGCATCGAACTGGCGCTGCAACTGCCCTTCCCGTTCCTGCCGGGCCTGCTCAGCCACACCGGCTTCCAGGGCAACGCCACGCTGATCCAGAGCAACGCCGACTATACCATCACCGGCCCGGCGGTCAGCGCCTGCACCCGCAATGCCTCGGGCGCCTGCACGCTCGCCGGGGTCTCGGCGATCTACAACCAGACGCTGCTCAACGTCTCGAAGAAGGCCTGGAACGCCACGCTCTATTATGACGACGGCAAGTTCAGCATCCGTGGCTCGGTCAGCTATCGCGGGCCCTTCGTCGACGGCACCAGCGCAACGGGCAACGTGTTCGAAGGCTATGCCTCGTACACCAGCGTGGACGCCGCCGTGCGTTACAAGGTCCGCCCGTGGCTCGAACTTTCGATCGACGGCAACAACCTGACCGACGCCTATCGCTATCGTTTCACCGACCAGACGGCCCAGCGCAACTACGAGAACAACCACTATGGCCGCACCATCCTGTTCGGTGCGCGTGCAAAGCTGTGAAACGGCCAAGCTCTGATACGGCCAAACTCTGATCCAGCCTCACAGGAGATTTGCCCATGACGGTTGATCGTCGCGCCCTTGTGGCCCGGACGCTGGCGATGGCCGCATGCGCAATAACCCGGTCGGCATCGGGACAAACCCCGCCGCCGACCGGGCTTCAGGCCCTTCCACCCGGCCTGCCCCAACCTGCCGAAACACTCGACCTCTGGCCGGGCCACGCGCCCGGCCAGCTTTTGCGCCCGCTGGTCGAGACGGTCGAGGAACGCTCGCGCGATGCCCTCGTGAACGACCGCGCGGTCTTTGGCATCACGCGCCCCCGCCTCGCCGTGTTCCGGCCCGATAGGCCCAATGGCGCGGCGGTGATGATCACGCCGGGCGGCGGCTATCGCTGGATCGTGGTCGACAAGGAAGGCTACGAAATCGGCCGCTGGCTCGCCGCGCGCGGGTTCACCGCCTTTGTCCTGTTCTATCGCCTCCCGGGCGAAGGCTGGTCCACCGGGCCCGATACCCCGCTTGCCGATGCCCAGCGCGCGATGCGCCTGATCCGCCACCACGCGCGCGACTATGCCATTGATCCCGAACGCGTGGCCGCCATGGGCTTTTCCGCCGGGGGCCATGTCTGCGCCGATCTGGCCGCGCGCTTTGCCGCGCCGGTCTACCCGGCCAGCGACGCCGCCGACCGCCTTTCGGCCCGCCCCCACAGCGCCGCGCCGATCTACCCGGTGGTCAGCATGGACGCCGCCATCGCCCATGCCGGATCGCGCACCCTGCTGCTCGGCCCCAATCCCACACCCCGGCTCGAAGAGGTCCACTCGCCCGACCGCATGGTCCCCGCCGACGCCCCGCCCCACTTCCTGTGCCACGCCGAAGACGACGAAGCCGTGCCGGTTGAAAACACGATCCGCCTGCGCGCCGCGCTCAAGGCCCGCGGCATTCCGGTCGAGACCCACCTCTTTGCCAATGGCGGCCACGGCTTTGGCCTGCGCCGCGCCATCGGCAAGCCGGTCGAAGCCTGGCCCGATCTCTGGCGCACCTGGGCCCGCACCGTCGGACTGGCTTGAACCTTGGCCACAAGGCCATACAAGGGGCCATGTCCGAACCCACCATCGAAGACGTTGCCCTGGCCGCCGGCGTATCCATCCGCACCGTCTCGCGCGTCCTCAACAAGTCGCCCAAGGTCAACGCCCAGACCCGCGAAAAGATCGAGGCGGCCATCGCCGCGCTCCACTTCCGCCCCAGCCCGCGCGCCCGCGCGCTGGCCATGCGACGCTCGCTGCTGATCGGCCTGATCCACAACGACCGCAATGCGCTGGTGCTCGATTCCATCCAGCGCGGCATCATCTCGGTCACCGCCGAACGCGGCTACGAACTGATCGTCCACTCCACCCCGCTGGGAGGCGAAGCGGCCATCGCCGACGTGATCGCCTTTGCCGGACGCTCGCGCGTCGATGGCCTGATCGTGCTGCCCCCGATAGCCGGGGTCGAAGGCCTCGCCCCCGCGCTCGACGCCGCCGCCGTCCCCGCCGTGGCGCTGTCCGCCGTCCCGCTCGAAGGCTTTGCCGGGGTGATCCACAGCGACGAACGCGCCGCCGGGGCACACGTGGCCGAACACCTGCTCACCCTCGGCCACCGCCGCCTCGGCCTCATCAACGGCCCGGCCGACACCGCCTCGGCCCGCGAACGCCGCGCCGGCTTCGTCGCCCGCGTCGAGGCCGAACCGGACGCCACCCTCGCCGAAGCCTCAGGCGACTATGGCTTTGCCTCGGGCATGGAGGCCGCCCAAACCCTGCTGGCCCTGCCCCAGCCCCCCACCGCGATCTTCGCCGCCAACGACATCATGGCCGCAGGCGTGCTGAAAATCGCCGCGCGCAAGGGCCTGTCCGTGCCAGCCCAGCTCTCGGTCGTGGGCTTCGACGGCTCGATGCTCGCCCAGATGGTCTCCCCCGCGCTCACCTCGATCACCCGCCCCTTCGACACCATCGCCGCCGCCGCCACCCGCCACCTGCTCGCCCGGATCGAAGGCACGCCCCCGCCCGAACCCTACCACCCCGTGCTCACCCTGACCCCGGCAGAAAGCACCGCCCCGCCCGGTCAAAGGTAAAAAGAATAGAGGCCCTCTGGGGGCCATCGCCCCCAGACCCCCGGACGTCCTGCTGGCGCAAGTGCATGGGAGCAACCGGCGCGCCTCCATCCAGATCTTGACGGATACTGTCGAATTAAGCACCAAAAATTTGGATATATATTATCAAAATGATAACAATACGCGCACCCATCTGTGAGTAAAGAACAATTCAAAACTCACTTCGCCCCATCATCTCCCACTGTCACCCATATTCTCTCGAATATCTTGTGCAGTTCCCAAGCGCCTTGCCCTTCGGTCAGGGCAACATCGGCAAGCATTTGAAGGGATACGATTGGCCCCGGTATGATGTCATCGACGTCTGCACCCGGCGGGAGGTCTTGATCTAAAACATCCATATGGAAGTTTACAATCCACCAACGTTCAATCTTTGCAATTAGCGCATAAACCGCCTGAAAGGCTAACATATAGTCTGGTGCATGTCGCCCAGCCATCAACCCCATCAACTCATGGGCCAACCTATTACGATGCTCAGTAGAATTTTTGATGATATCTTCATCATCAGAATCAATAACATTCATCGAACGCAGCCAAGCGATAGAGCCACGTAAAGGGTCCATCTTGCCTTTTGGATCAAGAGATAAAACCGCATCCCTGTATTTTTTGCAGGGTTTTACAGAATCAATATCAAAAATATCAGTGAAAAAATTCAATGGGTGCCGCTTTATGCTATCCATCAGAACTTCGTGAGCAGTCATAAAAAGGCCAGATGAGATAAATTTTAGCCGAACCACATCAGGATTGAGGAAATCGGACCATGCCTGTTTTACGTCGCCCATCGGCTACCTCTAACACATAACCTCAGCCATTAAGATCAAATTGAGTTTCCGCCCAAAAATTATTGGTTCGAAGGGGCCGATGGCCCCTTCCTGTTTCCTTTTCCTCAAACGGCCTCGGCCAGGGCGGCTTCGACGGCGGCGAGGAAGCGGGGGGCTTGGCCGAGGGGGCCGAAGATGGGGGCCATGGCGAGCACGGCGCGCCAGTCTTCGGCGCGGGCGAGGAGGTCGGGGGCCAGGGGGTCGGTGATCGGCTGGTTCTGGCGGGCGGCGCGGGCGAGGAAGCGGAGCCAGGCGGCGATGGGGATGGCGAGGCGGTCGATCGGGCGTCCGGCAGAAAGGGCGTCGCGCACGGTGTCGAGCAGGCGGTAGGGCAGTTTTTGCGAGCCATCCCAAGCGATCTGCGAGAGCAGGTGGCGGATGGCGGGGTTGGCGAAGCGGGCCAGCACGTCGTCGATATAGGCCGACAGGTTCAGCCCCGGAGGGGCCTTGACCGAGGGGGCGATGTCCTCGCGCATCAGGCGCTCGACGAAGGCGGCGAGGTGTGGATCGGCCATGGCCTGTGCCACGGTTTCATGGCCCAGCCCCAGCCCGATATAGGCGAGCGAGGAGTGCGCGCCGTTGAGCAGGCGCAGCTTGGCAGTTTCAAACGGGCGCACGTCGGCGGCGAACGTCACGCCTGCAAGGTCGAGCGCGGGGCGTTCCCCGGCGAATGTGTCTTCGATCACCCATTGGGTGAAGGGTTCGCGCTGGATCGGCCAGGCATCATCCAGCCCGATGGCCTGCGCCACTTGCGCGCGCAGGGTGTCGTCGCTGGCAGGCGTGATGGAATCGACCATGGCATTGGGGAAGCGCACGCAGTCTTCGATCCAGCGGGCGGTGTCGGGGTCGATGGCTTGCGCCAGTGCCAGCGTGGCGGCTTCCAGCTTGCGCCCGTTGTCGGCCAGATTGTCGCACGAGAGCACCGTGACCCCCGGCAGCCCGGCGCGGCGGCGCGCGGCAAGGCCGCGTACCAGCCAGCCGGTGAAGCTGGCGGGGGCATCGCCCGCAAGGCCGCTGGCCACATCGGCCCTGATCGCCGGGTGGGCGAAGTCGAGCTGGCCCTCGCCGGTCAGGCAATAACCTTTTTCGGTGACGGTCGCGCTGATGATGCGGGTGTCGGGGCTGGCCAGCGCGGCGAGGATCGCCTCGGGCTCCGCGCCGGTCAGCACGTTGCCGATGGAGCCGATCACGCGATAGCGGGTCTGCGCATCGAGCAGGGCGAGCGTGTAAAGCCCGCCTTGCGGGTTGAGCGCGCGGGCGACGCCCTGAGAATGGAGGCTGACCCCGGTGATGCCCCAGCGCGGATCGCTTTCCAGCAAGGTGTCGAACGCGGCGGCCTGATGGGCGCGATGGAACGCGCCCGGCCCGAAGTGGACCACCCCGGCGCGCATGGCCGAGCGGTCCCAGCCGGGCCGCGCGACATCGGAGGGCAAGAGCGGGAGGGTTTCGGGAGAAAGCGCGCTCATGCCACCAGCTCCGCGCTCTGCACGCCGCCGGGTACTGGCAAACCATAGGCCTTGCGCACGAGGCCGGTGGTCAGTTCCACGATCAGCTCGGCCGCTTCCCAGTCGGCCAGCCGGTGTTCGGCCACCAGCCGGGCGAGGAAGCCGCAGTCGATCCGCCGGGCGACATCATGGCGCGCGGGGATCGAGAGGAACGCGCGGGTATCGTCGTTGAAGCCAACGGTGTTGTAGAACCCGGCGGTTTCGGTGGTCATCTCGCGGAAGCGGCGCATGCCTTCGGGGCTGTCGTGGAACCACCACGAAGGGCCGAGCCTGAGGCACGGATAGTGCCCGGCCAGCGGCGCGAGTTCGCGGGCATAGGTCGTCTCGTCGAGGGTGAAGAGGATGACCTTGAGCGCCGGTTCGTTGCCGAACAGGTCGAGCATCGGGCGCAGCGCCTCGACATATTCGGTCGCGCGGGGGATGTCCGCGCCCTTGTCGCGCCCGTGGCTGGCGAACAGGCCCGCGTTGTGGTTGCGCGTGGCGCCGGGGTGGATCTGCATGGTCATGCCGTCTTCCAGGCTCATCCGCGCCATTTCGGTCAGCATCTGGGCGCGGAACAGTTCGGCCTCCTGCGCGTCGGCCTTGCCCGAGAGGACTTTGGCGAACAGCGCCACGCATTCGACCCGCGAAAGGTTGGCGGTGCGCGGGGTGAGGAAGCCGTGGTCGGTGGCGGTCGCCCCCATCGCGCGGAAATCGGCGCGGCGGCGGCGGTGCGCGGCCAGATAGCCGTCCCACCGGGTCACATCCTCGCCCGAGAGCGCGGCAAAGCGCTCCATGTCGCGCGCGAAGGAATCGTGTTCAGGGTCGATCACCGAATCCGGGCGATAGGTCGTCACCACATTGCCCTTCCAGCCCGAGGCGCGGATGGCCTTGTGGTGGGCCAGATCGTCGCCCGCGCCTTCGGTCGTGGCCAGAAGCTCGATATTGAAACGCTCGAACAGCGCGCGCGGGGCAAAGGCCGGGGTGGCCAGCGCCGCACCGATCACGTCGTAATAGTGGTCTGCCGTGGTTTCATCGAGGGCCTCCCCGATCCCGAACACTTCGGCAAAGACATGGCCCAGCCACATCGCCGAAGGGGTGCCGCGAAACAGGTGCCAGTGGGCCGCAAACGTGCGCCATGCCGCGCGCGGATCGGTATCGGGCACGACACCCCCGCGCCGGGGCACGGCCAGCGCATCGAGCGCGATGCCTTGCGAATAGAGCATGCGGAACAGGTAGTGATCGGGCGCGAGCAGCAATTCGGTCGCATTGGCGAACGGGGCATTGGTGGCGAACCATTCCGGGTCGGTATGGCCATGGGGGCTGATGATCGGGGCCCCGGCAACCAGCGCGTAGAGATAGCGCGCGATGGCGCGGGTGGCGGGATCGGCGGGGAACAGGCGATCGGGGTGAAGGGCGATCTTGGGCATGGAAACGGGGCCTCTCCAAAGGACGTTGGCCCTGATCTACCGGCTTGTGCCAGCGCTGGCAACGGTGTATCCGAAAGCCATGAGCCAGCTTGTCCAGACTGTTCCAGACGCCCTCCAGATCACACCGGACGATGATGTGGCCGTTGCCCTGCGCCCGTTGCGCGCGGGTGCCACCGTCGATGTGGGCGCCGCAGAGGGTGCGCGGCGCGTGACCTTGCGCGAGGCGATCCCTGCCGGGCACAAGTTCGCCCTCGCCCCGCTGGAACAAGGCGCGCCCGTCCACCGCTATGGCGCGCGGATCGGGCTGGCGAGCGCGGCGATTGCGCAAGGCGCGCATGTTCACAGCCACAACCTGAAGACCGCGCTGGGCGGCGAGCTGGCCTATGCCCCCTCCCCCCGCGCCGTGGCCCCAACACCTGCGGCGAGCGCACAAGGGGCTGATGCGCCCGGTTTCATGGGCTTTGCCCGTGCCGATGGATCGGTGGGCACGCGCAACGAGGTGTGGATCCTGCCCACGGTGGGCTGCGTGGGCCGTCTGGGCGAGCGGCTGGCCCAGCGCGGGACGGCCATGGTCGACCTCATGCGGCGCACCTCCTTGCCGGGTCTGTCGATCGACGGGGTTCATGCGTTCAACCACCCGTTCGGCTGCTCGCAACTGGGGGCAGACCTCGACGGGACCGCCGCCATTCTGGCCGCGCTGGCGACGAACCCCAATGCGGGCGGTGTGCTGCTGCTCGGGCTGGGCTGCGAATCCAACCAGTTGGACGCGCTGCTGGCGCGCATTCCGCGTGCCCGGATGGGTCGCCTGCGGGTCTTGCGCGCGCAAACGGAGAGCGATGAATTCGCCGCCGGGGAAGCCCATCTGGCCGAACTGCTGTCGATCATGGCACAGGACCGGCGCCGCCCCGTCCCGCTCTCGGGCTTGCGCCTCGGGGTCAAGTGCGGCGGTTCGGACGCGATGAGCGGGTTGACCGCCAACCCCCTGATCGGCCGCATGACCGACGCGGTGACGCAGGCGGGCGGCAGTGCCATCCTCACCGAAATTCCCGAGATGTTCGGCGCGGAAACCCTGCTGCTCGAACGCACGACCAGCCCGGAGGTGTTTGGCAAGCTGTCCACGCTGGTCAACCGCTTCAAGCGCTACTTCCTCGACCATGGCGAGCCGGTCTCGGAAAACCCCAGCCCCGGCAATATCGCCGGGGGCATCACCACACTGGAGGAAAAATCGCTGGGCGCGGTCCAGAAGGGCGGGCAGGCCCCGGTCTGCGACGTGATCGACTATGGCGGGCAGATCACCACCAACGGGCTGACCGTCCTCGAAGCGCCGGGCAACGATGCCGTCTCGACCACCGCGCTCGCCGCCGCCGGGGCGACGATCACCCTCTTTTCGACCGGGCGCGGCACCCCGCTGGGCAGCCCCGTGCCCACGGTCAAGATCGCCTCGAACGCGGCGCTGGCCGCCCACAAGCCGGGCTGGATCGATTTCGACGCGGGCACGGTCCTCGCCATTGGCATGGAGGCCGCCGCGCAAGACCTGCTCGCGCGCACTCTGGCCATCGCCAGCGGCGAACCGGCCCGCAACGAGCGCAACGAGGAACGCGCCATCGGCATCTGGAAGCGCGGCGTCACGCTTTGAGAGCCCGACCCAAAAGTCCTTCGGGTCGGGCTCTGAGAGTCTGATCCGGTTACAGCATCAGGCGGTTGCGGCCCTCTGCCAGATGCCAGCGCATCGAGAGCGCCGCACGCTCGGGATCGCTGTTGCGGATGGCGGCCACGATGTCCTCGTGCTCGCGGATCATGGCCTCGATCGCGCAGACATCGCGCGAGATGTCGATGCCTGCGCGCATGATCTTCGCGACACCCGACTGGATCGCGTCGAAGCTGTCGAGGAAGGCAGCATTGCCCGTGGCGCGGGCAATCGCGCGGTGGAGCGCGATGTCTTCGGCATCGGCCCGCCCACTCGAAAGCAGGGCCTTGCGCAACGCGTCGAGGCAGGCCGTGATCTCGGCCAGATCGTCGAGCGAGCGGCGCTGGGCGGCCAGCCGCGCGGCTTCGGCTTCGAGGACAAAGCGCACTTCATACGTCCCCAGCGCGGCGGGCAGGTCGCTGGCGGCCATGTGCCGTGACAGCAGGCGCGAAGGCACGCGCACGAGATAGGACCCGGCGCCCGGCCTTGCCTCGACCACTCCGTCCGAGCCGAGGCGGGCCAGCGTCTCGCGGATGATCGTGCGCGAAACCCCCAGCGCGCGGGTCAGGGCCAGTTCGGAGGGAAGCCTGTCGCCAACCTTGAGCGACTGGGCCTCGATAAGCCCCAGAATGTCGACATAGGCCCGATCGACCAGACGCAGCTTCGACATAACCCTCTCGCCTTATTGCCCGAGGCCAGCGATAGGAGCGTTTGCCCGGCACGTCCACAGACGGCAGGAACACAGGCCGCAGGCACAGAAGCGCGCGCTATGCTTCGAGCGCGGCGCGCAGCGGGTCGAGGTAGGCCGAGAAGTGCTCCCACTGGTCGACACCGCTGCGATAGAGCGGCTGGCGCACCTGTTGCGAGCTGGCCGTGCGCACCGCGCGTTCGGTCTGGTGGAAGCGGATGCAACCCTCCTCGAACGGCAGGCCTAGGAAATCGAGCAGGCGGCGCACCTGCCCTTCGAGGTCGTCAACCACGTCCTCGTACTGCACACGCAAAACTTTGCCCGGCAGCACGGTGTCCCAGTGGTCCATCAGCCGCACATAGTCGCGGTAGTAGCGCCCCACTTCCTCAAGGCCATAGGTGAACTCTTGGCCCTCGGCGAAGAGTTGCTTGAAGCCCGAGAAACAGCAGCCCATCGCGCTGCGGCGCGCATCGATGATCCGCGCCTTCGGCAAGATCGCGTGGATCAGGCCGATGTGGCGGAAATTGTTGGGCATCTTGTCGATGAAGAACGGCCTGCCCAGTCTGTTCGTGGTACTCGCGGCCACGGCGTTCTTCTTCTTCAACGCCGTCTCGACCGCGCTGTGCAGCCTCTATCCGACCGAAGTCTTCCCGACCGAGATCCGGGGCGCCGGGGTCGGCTTTGCCACGGCCACCTCGCGCATTGGCGCAGCGGCCATCTGCGTGGCGGGAGGCATCGTGTCCCATCTGCTCGCCCCGGAAACCAAAGGGCTGGCGCTGGGCGAGGCTTCAGCCCCTGCCGGGCCCCCCGCATAGACACCAGCCAGCCGCCAGCGGGCCCCTCGCATCCGCAATCAGGCGCTTATCCCAGATCGCGGACCAGCCGCGCGGCAAGGTCGCGGGCGGTGCGCGCCGCGCCCATCAGGGTGGCCGAGCCGGCCCCCGTCCAGTCGCCATAGCCAGCCAGCCAGAGGCGGGGTTCCCTGAGCGCCCGCTGATCCTCGACCCGGACCCGGCCATCCTCCTCGACGAGATCGAGCTCGCGCAGATGGTCGAGCGCAGGGCGGAAGCCCGTGCACCAGATGACGGCATCGACTTGCGTCTGCGTCTGGTCGGGCCAGACCACCCCGGTCCCGGTCATCCGCTCGAACGGCCTGACGGACACCAGATCGCCGCGTGCGCGGGCTTCCTTCACCGGGGGCACGACCACGATGTCGCCGATCCCGCCGACTGGCCCATCGGGCCTGGCCGCCTTGAGACGCGCCACCGCCCGCTCGAACAGGACATGGCCATCCACCTCGTCGGGCAGGAACAGCGGCTCGCGCAAGGTGACCCAGCGCGCCCGCGCGCGCGGGGCAACTTCAGCCATGATCTGGGCGCCGCTGTTGCCCCCGCCCACGACAAGCACGCTCTGCCCGGCAAATGCATCGGGCCCCACATAGTGCGCAGAATGAATCTGCCGCCCCCGGAACAAGTCGCGCCCCGGAATATCAGGCACATAGGGATGCGACCATGTGCCCGTCGCGCTGACCACAGCGCGGCCCGCAAAGCATCCGGCGCCAGTCTGCACCACGAGCCCGTGGTCGGCCCGCTCAATCGCCGTCACCTCCAGCGGGCGCCTGATCGGCAGGTCGAAGCGGGCCTCGTAGCGTTCGAGATAGTCGATCACGTCATCGCGCGTGGGATAGCCCTCGTGCGCGGTCGGCGGCATCAGCCAGCCCGGCAGCGAACTGTAGCCCGCCGGGGAAAACAGCCGCAGCGAATCCCAGCCATGGCGCCAGGCCCCGCCCGCAGCCTCGCCCGCATCCAGAATGAGGAAATCGGCCTTCGCCCGCTTCAGGTAATACCCGAGCGCAAGGCTCATCTGGCCCCCGCCGACGATGATGATATCGTGCTTTTCCATGAGGTCAGGCTTGCAGCCTGCGCCGGGCATCTTCAACCCGGACGATCTCGCCCCGGACGATTTCAAACGCGCGAGGCCGCATCGGCCCTGCAAGGGCGCCGGGCAGGGCATCAAGGGGCTTGCCGTTCATGATGCCCTTTTATGCCGCAGCGCGCCTATGGGCCTTGATGCGGGTCAACTTGCCGGCAAGGGCTTGCAGGGCCGCTCTCGTCATGAGCGAGGGACGGCTGGCGGCCATGATCCCGCCATGCCGCCGCCCCTGGAGTATCCGTGCCCGTCAGAGCGAGCGCCGCAAAACTCGCCAGCCAATGCTCGCCCATGTAATCGCCCGTCACCTTGTCTATTGCGGCGGCCAGATGCTCGCGGGCGGCGGCATCCAGAACCTTGCCCACCACGCCGCCCACCGCTGGTGCGATGGACCGCATCGCCCAGGCACGGCTCAGATTGAGGCCATCGAGATGCGCGATCCGCCCGTCGCTGCGATCGCTGACGCTGGCGGGGGTCAGCAGCGTGGCAGGTATGCGCTTCGCCAAATCCGGCAGGAAATCGGCAAACCATGTCTCGAACTCGGCCACCGGCATCAGGCGCTGCATCGCCAGCGCTTCCGTCAGCGTGGGCGAAAGAAAATCCTCGCCCCCCGGTTCCCAGGCCTGCGCCTGGCGATCCTTGCCGAACCATGCGCGCGCGCGTTCGGTCATCAGGGCGCGCATCTCCCTGTCATCGACGACCCGCGCATAGCGTTCGGCAAGGATCAGGGCAAAGGCGGTATTGGCGTGGGTTCCGGCGCGCACAGGATATGTCATGAGCGGCAGGTGCGCACGCCACCGGGCAGCCAGCGCATCGGCCAGCGGGCGAAGCGTGTCCGCGTGGCGACAGGCCCCCGAGACCAGTTCGCTTTGCAGCATCAGCAACCACGCCCAGCCATAGGGTCGCTCGAACCCGCGCGACATGGGCAGGTCCAGATAGCGTGTCTCCGTCTCGACCTTGTCGACCGTGAAGGCCTCCGCAAAGAGAGAGTCGATCGCGGCGCTCTCCGCCAGATCGGGATAGAGACGGCGCACACGCGCGAGCAGCCAGTAGCCGTGGACGCAACTGTGCCAGTCGAAGCTGCCGAAGAAGACGGGATGCACTTCGCGCGGCCGGTACACGTCCGTGTCGCCGGTAAGGACATGATCCGGCTTGTGCGGATATTCGCGCGTGACATGGCCGAGCGCGATCAGGGCGAAGGCGGCCGCACGCTCGGGCGTCAGCACTTCTTCCGATGGTTTTTGAATGTCAGGCACCGTTTCCCTCATCCTTTCCCGGAAGCGATGAAACCGGGATCGACACGCCAGGCGCATACCGCGCCGCATAGGGCGAGGGTCATGGGCTTACTACCAGCCCATGCCGGATCAGCATGGCCTCCCGGTCGGCATCACGCCCCCGGAACGCGCGAAAGCTCTCCGCCGCCGGGCGACTGGCGCCGCGCGACAGGACTTCGTCGCGGAACTTCGCCGCTATGGTGCGATTGATCGTGCCCGCCTCGGCAAAACGCTGGAACCCGTCGGCGGCGAGTACCTCGGCCCAGAGATAGCTGTAATAGCCCGAGGCGTAGCTGCCTGCGAAGATATGGGTGAAGGCATGCGGAAAGCGATGCCACGACGGCGGCCGGACCACCGCCACCTCGTCGCGCACCGCCTCGATCACTTCCATCGGGTCGCTGCCCATCGCTCCCAGATGCAGCAGCAGATCGAACAGCGCGAATTCCACCTGCCGCACGATGAACATGCCGGCGAGAAAATGGCGCGCGGCGACAAGCGTGTCGAACACCGCATCGGGCAAAGGCGCGCCGGTTTGATAATGCCCCGACATGTCGCGCAGAACCGCACGGTCCCACGCGAAATCCTCCATCAACTGGCTGGGCAACTCGATCGCGTCCCACTCGAACCCGTTGGTGCCCGCGATGTTCGGGCGATCGACCCGGGTGAACAGGTGATGCAGGCAATGCCCGGTCTCGTGCAGGAAGGTGACGACCTCCTTGTGGCTGAGCAGCGAGGGGTTGCCCTCGGTCCTGGGGGCGAAGTTGCAGACCAGATAGGCAACCGGCAGACGCCGGACATTGCCGTCGTTCAAGCGCGGTCGCGCCTGCGCCATCCAGGCACCGCCCCGCTTGCCCGGACGCGCATGCAGGTCGACATAGACGCCCGCAAATACCCTGCCCTGCTCGTCGGCGACATCATAATAACAGGCATCGGGATGGTAGACCGCGATATCGGGCCGCGCGATCAGGCTGATGCCGAACAGCCGGTCGAGGAGCCGCTGCCACCCGGCAACGACACGTTCGACGGGGAAATGGGCGCGCATCTGCTGCTCGTCGATCGCATAGCGGGCCTGGCGCATCTGCTCACCGACATAGGCGATGTCCCAGGGCTGGAGGTCCGGGATGCCCAGATGCCCGGCGGCATAGTCGGCCAGTCCGGCGATCTCCGCTTCGGCGGCAGGCTTTGCACGGGCGGCAAGATCGCGCAGAAAGGCGATGACCTCACCGGCCCCCGGCGCCATCTTGGTGGCAAGGGACCATGCGACCGGATCATCAAAGCCGAGCAGCCGCGCCGCTTCGTGCCGCCGCCCGAGGATCTGGGCGATCCGCGCCGTATTGTCGAACCGCCCTGCCTGTGGCCCCTGATCGGACGCCCGCGTTCCCGTGGCGGTGTAGACGCGCTCGCGAAGCCCCCGGTTTTCAGCGAAGGTCAGCACCGCGTTGACGCTGGGCATCTGGAGCGTCACGATCCAGCCCGGCAGGTTCTTTGCCCGCGCTGCCTGGGCGAACATCGCCTTGTCCGCCTCCGAAAGGCCCGCGAGCATCGCTTCGTCCTCGACATGCTCGAACCAGGCGTCGGTCGCGTCGAGCACGGCATTGCCAAATGCGGTCGAAAGCTGCGACAGTTCCACCAGAAGGGCCGCGAAGCGCGCGCGCCCGTCGGGCGCGAGGGCGACGCCGGCAAGCCTGAAATCGCGGACCATATGCTCGACAGCGGCGCGATCGGCAGCGGGCAGGCTGGCGAAATCGGCCGTCCGGGTCAATGCAACCAGCACGTCGTAAAGCGCCTGGTTCTGCATGACCTGAAGCTGGTTCTCGACCAGACGCACCTGTCCGGCGGCATAGGCAGCGCGCAGTTCGGGCGTATCGGCGACACCATGGAGATGCGAGACGGCCGACCATATGCCCGCAATCGCGGCCTCGGCGCGTTCCAGCGGCATCCACGCATCGGCAAAACAGGTCGGACGGGTCTCGACGATCCTGGCAACGACCGCACGGTGTTCGGCAATCGCCTGGTCGAGCGCAGGTGCGATCTGCTCGGGCCGGATTTCACCAAAACGCGGCAGCGCCAGCGTATCGAGCAACGGGTTTGTCATCATCATCTGTCTCTCAAACCGGCAGGCCGGCATCGGCGTCATCAGCGCCAATCGCGTGGACAGCGCGTCCGGCCAGATACCGCTCGGCTTCCAGCGCCGCCATGCAGCCCATGCCGGCAGACGTCACCGCCTGGCGGAACAGCTTGTCCTGCACGTCACCCGCCGCGAACACACCCGGCACGCTGGTCGCGGTGGAACCGGGCGTGACGAGGATATAGCCCTCCTCGTCCATGCGCAGTTGCCCGTTGAACAGGCTGGTGGCGGGATTGTGGCCGATGGCGACGAACAGCCCATGCACCGCCAGCAGCGACACACCGCCCTCGCGCGTGTCGCGCAGGGCCAGGCCGGTCACCGCGCCGCTGTCGCCCAGTACCTCGGCTACTTCCGCGTTCCAGACGACCTCGACCCTGGGATTGGCATGGAGCCGGGCTTGATTGGCCCGATCGGCCCGCAAGGCATCGCGACGGTGGATCAGATAGACCTTCTGAGCGAAATTGGTGAGGTACAAGGCTTCCTCTACCGCCGTATTGCCGCCCCCGACGACCGCACAGACCCGGTCGCGATAGAAGAAACCGTCGCATGTCGCGCAGGCCGACACACCGCGCCCGCGATATCGGGTTTCGCTGTCCAGTCCCAGCCACCGCGCCGATGCCCCCGTCGCGACCACGATGGTATCGGCCGTGTAGCGCGTGCCTCTGTCGTCGATCGCAAGAAACGGGGTACGGGCCAGGTCGACCTCGACGATCAAGTCGCTGACGACATCGACGCCTGCCTTGCGCACCTGCTCGCCCATCCTCGCCATCAGGTCGGGACCGGACACACTTTCGTCGCCCGGCCAATTCTCGACCTCGGTGGTGATGGTCAACTGCCCGCCCGGCTGCGGCCCCTCGATCAGCCTCGGCGCCAGCGCGGCGCGCGCAGCATAGATGGCCGCTGTATACCCCGCCGGACCGGAGCCGATGATCAGGATCTTGCTGTGCCGCACGTCTGGCGGATTCATCTCCGACACTCTGGTTCTCCAATCCTATCGGGCACAGACAGGCGCTGCGACGAGCGGCGCGCGTTCCATCATCGCAATCGTTTTCCAGCCCTCCGACCGGTACCGCTCGCTGGACTCCTCCATCCGCTCCACGCGCTGGCGAAACCGGTCCGCCAACTCGGGATGGTCGGCATCCAGGATCGCCAGCACACGATGCAGCCCGGAAAACTCGGCCTTGTATCCGTCCTTCTCCGCCTGTTCGCGGATACGGAATACGCGGCTCTCGTCTTCTGCCGTCCAGCCGCCCCTGGCCAGGGCCAGATGCATTTCGAGCGTGCCCAGCGCGCTCAGCGTATCGCGCAGGACGGTTCGCATCGTCCCCGGCCAGGCCGCCGCCTCGACCACCTGCCCCGCCCGGCGATCGAATGCGCCCTCTGCCAGCGCGTCCGTCGCTGCAACAGCGGCAAGGCGAGCGGCTTTCCACGTCTTGCGGTCAGGTTCGTCGCCATCGATCGCCCGCTGGTGCAAGGCCATGATTGCCAGACGGCTCTGCTCGATGGCCGGATGCGCGCGGGCCAGAACCATCAGTTCGGAATTGGCCAGCAGGTCCAGAACCAGTTGCGAGACGACAGACGTCAGGTCGGCCCCGACAGGCGTCCGCTCCAGCCATGCCTGCGCAAAGCGCCCGGCCTCGACCTGCGGACGAAACCCGTTCACGAACAGCGGCAGCGTTTCGGCCAGTGCAACCGGATAGCCCAGCCGTTCGGCATAGCCGGGCGTATCGTCGGCCTCGACGACAGCGCCGATGACATTCGCCTTTCCATCCTCCCAGGCCGGAAAATAGACAAAGCTGCCCGCCGCGATGTGCCGCCGCAGCCGTTCCAGGGCCTGTGCCTTGATGGCCGGATCACCGTGAAACGCGATACCCGCCATCATTGTGCCCCGACATGCGCGTCGACAAAGACGTCGAGGCGGCTGCGCGAAATGGTGCCGAAGGTCCGCGCGGTTTCCACCCCGTCCTTCATGATCATCAAGAGGGGAATGCCACGCACCTCGAACCGCTCGGCCAGCCCCGGATTGGCCTCGATATCGACCTTCACGATCTCCATTTCACCGGCATATTCCTCGGCGATCTCGTCGAGCGTGGGGGCCAGCGCCTTGCACGGCGCGCACCAGGGCGCCCAGAAATCAACCAGCACGGGCTTGTCGTTCTTCATCACGATCTCGTCGAAATCCTGCTCAGTCGCATTACGCATAATCCGTGTCCTTTCGGGAAATTGGGGTCAGCCAGCCTGTCCACCGACCATCATCCGGTCGATGCGCAGCGTGGGTTGGCCGACGCTGACGTGCAGCGACTGGCCCTGCTTGCCGCAGGTCGCCATGCCGCTGTCGAGTTCCAGATCGTTGCCGACCATCGACACATGGCGCAGCGCCTCATGGCCCACGCCGATCAGCGTGGCACCACGAATGGGCGCGACCAGCCGGCCCTTCTCGACCAGCCAGGCCTCGATCGTGGTGAAGTTGAAACGGCCGGTGACGATATCGACCTGCCCGCCATCGAATTCGGTCGCATAGATGCCGCGATCGATCGAAGCGATGATGTCAGCCGGATCGGCAGTGCCGTTCGCAAGGAAGGTGTTGGTCATGCGCGGCATCGGCAGGTGCGCATAGGACTGGCGACGGCCGTTGCCGGTAGAGCGCGCATTCATCAGCCCCGCGTTGAGCCGGTCCTGCATCAGCCCGGTCAGCACCCCATCCTCGACCAGCACGGTGCGGTCCGGCGCGGTGCCCTCGTCGTCGATGCCGAGCGAACCCAGCCGTCCCGCAATCCCGCCATCGTCGATCACCGTCACGCCCGGCGCGGCGATCCGTTCGCCGATCCTGCCCTCGAAGGCGGACAGATGCTTGCGATGATGGTCGCCCTCCAGACCATGGCCCACCGCTTCGTGAAACAGCACGCCGGGATAGCCCGGCCCCAGCACGACCGGCATTTCGCCGACAGGTGCGGGAATGGCCTCCAGATTGTTCAGCGCCATGCGCGTCGCGGTTGCGACCATCGCGTCGATCCCGGCGTTATCGAACGCGTCAAGCCCGCCGCGTCGCCCCAGCCCCGCCTGTCCACGCGCGCGCCGGCCATTGTGCTCGGCGATGACGACCATCGACAGGATGGTCATCGGTCGCACGTCGCCGGCCAGCAATCCGTCGGCATCGGCGACCAGTACCGTCGTGTCGGTCGCGCGGACATTGGCATCGACCCGCACGATGCGGGGATCGCGCGAACGCGCCTGTTCGTCGATCCGCTTGAGGATGGCGATCCACGTGGTCGCATCCTCGACCGCAACCGGATCGACCGCAGGGTAGAGATCATGTCTCCCCGCCCGGCGGTTGAGCGCGATGCCATCCCCGTGTCGCCCCGTATCGCCGCGGCCCGCCAGCGTCCGCACCGCGCGCACGGTATCCAGCAATGCGCCTTCGCGAATATCGGCGGAATGGGCAAAACTCACCTGCCCGCGATGGGCCGCGCGCGCGCCAACGCCCTGCCGCATGACAAAGCCGCCCTGGGTGACCCGTCCGCTCTCCAGCGCCCAGCTGCGCATGCCGGTCGCCTCGAAATAGAGGTCGGCAAGATCGGCGCCGCCGCCAGCCAGTTCGCCCAGCGCGCGGCCGATCGCCGCTTCGTCGAGCCCTGCCGCGTCGAGCAGCCGCGCCCGCGCGCGCTCTATCGCGAATGAACCGCCGTTCATGCCCTGCCTCCCACCCGCATGTCATCGATCAGGATCGAGCCGGTGCGGATCGCGCCCATGCGCTCGACATCCCGACCGACCGCGCAGATGCCGTTCAGCATCGCGGGCATGGTCCCGGCCAGTGTCACATCGGCGACGGCGTGGATCACCTGCCCGTCCTCGACCCAGAGGCCTCGCACCGCCCGCGTCCAGTTGCCGCTGGCAGGATCGGTCTTGCCGCCCTGAAATTGGGTAACGACCAGCCCGGTGCCCAGCATCCGCAGCATCTCGTGCCAGTCGCCGCCCTCGGCCGTGCTGCCCAGCCGCAGGTTATAATGGCCGTCGGCGTTTCCGGTCGAGGCCATGCCCAGCTTGCGCGCGGTGAAACTCGACAGGAACAGCCCTTCGACCACACCCGACCGCACGATGGCGCGCGAGGAGCCCGCAATCCCCTCGCTGTCGAACCCGCCACTGGCCAGCCCCAGCGGCTCGAACGGATCTTCATGAAGATCGAGGTGCCGCGCCGCGACACCGCGCCCGACGGGATCGGGCAGGAAACTCATCCGCCGGTGTTGCGCCGTTCCGGTCAGTGCGCCGGCCAGCTCGCCAACCAGCGTGGCGGCAGTGCGCGGCTCGAACAGCACCGGGCAGCAACGACTGCCGACAGGGCGTGCACCCAAGGCATTGCGGACACGATCGGCCGCGCTTGTCGCGAGTTGTTCGGGCAACGCCAGCGCGTCCGCCCGCCGTTCCTGCGACTGGCAGAAGTCGGACGTTCTGCCGCCCTCGTCATGCGCGAGCATCACCGTCCAACGCGTATCGTTGGAGCGCATCACGCTGCGGCAGAAGCCGTCGCTGGTCGCCAGAGCCCACAGCCCTTCGGTTGCAACCGCCACAGACTCGCCCGCGCGCAGGCGCTCGTCGGATGCGGCAATGGCAATGGCGATGCGGTTCATCGTGGCCGCCGCGTCCAGCAGGGCCTCAGGGCCGCGCGGACTGTCTGCGTAGAGCACCGGCGCCGGGCCGGAAAAGGCGAGCGCATCGGCAGCAGGCATGTCAGCGTCCGGATCGGGCTGGACGTGGCCCGCAATCAGCATCGCCTCCGCGACGACCCGCTCCACCGCTGCCCGGTCGAATCCGGCGGTCGAAGCCGATCCGCGCCGACCTTCGTGAAACACGGTCAGGCCCAGCCCCTGGCTGCCACTGCGCTCGGCCGTCTCCACCTCGCCGTCGCGCACCGCGATCTTGGTGATCCCCTCGTGATGGACCGAGGCGCGCGCGCGCGCGCCATGCCTGGCCGCCAGTTCGACCGCGTACTGCGCAGCCTCCCGCAGGGCCGCCTCGCTCTGGGTCAGAAGCATGGTCATACGGCGCTGCCTGTCCGGGAAAGCCTGGCATGGCCATGGTGCAGCGTCAGGCGGTGGGTGTGATAGGACGCCAGCTTGTCGTTATGGACGACGCTCACAATGGTCGCACCGGGCATCGCGTCCAGCACGGACTGATAGAAATGGGCCGCATTGTCGGCATCGAGCGCGCTCGTCGCCTCGTCCAGCACCAGCAGGCCGGGCCGCTGGAGCAGGATGCGGGCCAGCGCCACCCGCTGCTGCTCGCCGGGGGACAATTCGTCCTGCCACATGCGCAACTCGTGCACGGCACCGACATGCGCGTCGAGCCGGACACGCTCCAGAAGCGCTGCGATGACGGCATCGTCGTGGTCCTCGGCCCGGTCGGGGAAGCAGATGGCGCTCTTGAGCGTGCCAAGCGGCAGGTAGAGCCGCTGCGGCACCAGCATCACGCTGCCGCGCTTGGTCATCGCAACCTGCCCCGCCCCGTCGGGCCAGAGCCCGGCGATGGCGCGCAGCAGCGTGGTCTTGCCCGTGCCGGACGGCCCTTCGATCACCCAGCGCTCGCCATCCCGGATCGTCCAGTCGGCAACCGCCAACAAAGGCTCCCCATTGGGACGACGCAGTTCAAGACCCGTGGCGCTGATCGCGACCCCCTCGGGCGTGCCACCGGGCGTAAAGCCAATGCCGCGCGGTCGCTCATGATTGATCGCATCGTCCAGCGCCTTGAGACGGTTGAAGTTGGCGATCTGGCGGGCGATGCCGGGATAGGCGGTGACGATATAGGAAAGGCTGCCCGAAAACTGCGAGAAGGCGTCGCGCGCGGCCTGAACCTGACCGAAGCTGATGGCACCCGCGAAATATTTGGGCACGGTCAGGAGCAGCGGAACAATGCCCATGACCTGCTGATAGATGCCCTGCCCGGCCTGCAAGCCCGCATTGGCCAGCATCATGCGATACCAGTTGCGCCGGATATTGTCGAAGGCGATGCGCAGCCCGCCCTGTTCGATCCCCTGCGCGCCGGAAAAGGCGATCTGTTCGCTGTTGCGGCGAACATGAAGCAGATCGCTGCGAAAATCCGCGTCATAATGCTGTTCGCGCATCCGGCGCCGGACGAACGGCCTGCCGATCCAGGTGATGAACGCCGTGCCGAACAGCACATAGATGATCGCAAACCAGACGAGGTCGCCACCGGGCAAGGGTATGCGATGACCGAACAAGGGGATGCTGACCGGCGAGGATGTCTCCAGCAATATGGCGGCAAAGGCGACCGCGCGGATCACGCTGAAGACGAGCGCGATCAGGATGCTGAGCGGCGAGGTGCCATAGACCGTGCCCATCGACGTGAATTCCTTCACGTCTTCGGCAATGCGCTGGTCGGGATTGTCGATCATCCGCAACCGCTCGATCTCGTAGAAGCGATCGCGCGCGAACCAGCGGCCCAGATACCATTCGGTCAGCCATTTGCGCCACCGCATCGACAGTGTCCAGCCGACGATATTATGCGCAAACGATGTCCCGATCTGGAGAACAATGATCATCGTGAAGGCGAAGACCAGCGACAGGAACAGGCCGCCCTGCCGCTGCTCGATCGCGTCGTAGAAATTGCGTTGCCACTTGTTGGCCAGCAGGAAGGCATAAGTCGTGCCGACCTCGATCGCGCAATAGCAGGCGACCAGAAACCACGCCCATTTCCAGTCGTCCGACACGAAATAGCGCGTGCTGAGCCGCCACGCATGGATCCAGCGCTCCCGCGCCGGCTGGGAAGACTGGAGACCCGCTTCGCGGCGGGTCTCCTCGACATTGGCAGGTTGTGGCATCATCGGTAAGGGATACCCAATCAAAAAATGCGTTTTGAAATGCTGATACGCACGCTGCGCGGCTCGCCGACCGGTACGTAAGTAAAGACAGTGGTCGATCCGTAGTTTCGCCGATCAAGGATATTGCGAATCCCGATGTTGATGTCGAAACCCTTTACACCCAGAAAAGCATTCACATCGAGCTGCCGCGACGAGGGTACGACATACTTCCCGAGCAAATCGGCAAAGGAACTGGACCGTCCGTACAGGCCGGCCGATACGCCGCCACTGATGCCGTCCGCGATCTTGGTACGATACGACGAGTAGACGCTATACGTGTCGCGCGGCTGGTTTATCACGACGGTTTGCAGGGCATTCGTCGACAGCAGGGAATATGTGGTGCGCGTGAGCGACGCCAGCACCGTCCATCCCGGCAACAACTGCCCGGTGATGTTCAGATCGATGCCCCGCCCGCGCTGTCCCGGTCCGGGAAAAAGGTTGGTCGGATCCTGCGGATCACGAATGATGATATTGTCCTGCTGGATATCGAAATAGGACGCATTGATCGTCGCGCGCTTGTGGAAGATGTCGAACTTGACACCCGCTTCCTTGTTGGTGGTGGTGATGTTCGGCAGGATGGAACCATCCTTGGCGGCCGTGAACGTGGCCTGCTCGCCTTGCGCGTAATTGGCGAAAAGCGAGAGGTTGCCCGTGGCATCGAAGATGATGCCCGCACTCGGTGACAGGCCATTCTTGCGCTGCACCGACAACGGCGATGGCCCCGCGAAAAACGTCTGCGATGTGCTTTCGAACCAGTTCTTGCGAACCCCGCCCAGGATCTTGATCTTCCAGAACTCGATCAGGCCCTGGCCATAGACCCCCTCCTGCTTGCCGCCGTTGCGGATCTGCACATTGCCAAAGGGCGTCCATGGTATGACGACCAGAGGGGTATCGGCACGGAGCGAGGGGTTCGTGGCCCGGTTATAGACCAGCCCGCTCCGCTGCTCGCCGAAGCCATCGCTGTAATTATAGCCAAAGTTGAAGCTGGCCTTCAGGCCGCTACCGATATGCGTCTTGATCCGCAGGAAGCTGTCGATGGCATTGGATGCGCCGTTCTGCTGCGAACCCTGGGTATCAGCGATCAGGGCACCAGCGCGGCTGTAGCCGACGTTAGCTGCCCGGGTCCTCAGCATGGTCTGGTCGCGCATACCGCGTACGACAAGGTCAATGCCCGGCACGATCTGTCGCGTCGCATCGAAGTAGAAACGCGTGGTATTGATGCGAATGCCCTGGTTGGCTGCATAGATCGGCCGCGAGGGATCGCGATCGATGATCTGCCGGGTCTTGTTGTCGAACAGCGTGAAGGCGCCGATGCCGCTGGTGCCTTCGTTGATGCTGGCGCCGATCACGATATCGGTCAGGCGATCCTTGTACCGCAGCGTCGGCGCGAACAGCCAGTTCTTGTCACCTGTATAACCGCCGTAATTATGGTCCATCGTCTGCGCGCTGGCGATGATGCGCGCCGACAGCTTTTTGTCGGCGGTGATCGCATTGTTGGCGTCGATCACGCCGCGCACCAACCCGAACGAGCCCGTGTCGAAGCTGACGAGCAACCGCTCCTCGGCGCTCGGCTTCTTCGTCACCACGTTGACGTTACCGCCCAGATTGCCGAACCCGGCCATCAGCGCATCGGGGCCCTTCAGGACTTCGACCCGCTCGATGCTGGCGACCGGCTGATCGGCGCCCGCATTGACGCCATACTGCGACGTCGTTGACAGACCATTGACCAGACCGCCCGCCGAGAAGCCGCGGATCGTATAGCTGGCGCCGCTGTTGGGGCTGTTGCCCAGCACCGATACGCCCCCCGCATTGCGCAGGATGTCCGTGATGTTGAGCGCCTGCTGCTCCTCGATCGTCTTGGCGGTGATGACCTGCGTGTTGCGCGGCTGGTTGCGCAGGCCCAGGCCGTTGCGATCGGATGTGCCCGCCTGGCGGACCAGCGTGCTCGTCTCGGCCTCGTCGCGACGGGCAGTCACGACAATGTTGTTGACGACAACCAGTCCTTCCCTGGCGCCGGGAATGACAGCCAGGCCAGTACCCTCTATCGCCGCCTGGACCGCATGCCGGGCGTTTCTCGCACCCTGTACGGGCCGCGACATGATCCCCCTGACGGCATCGGGATCGTAATTGATCGTTTCGCCGGTCTGCGCGGCGATCGCCCGAAGCGCATCGCCCAGTGGCATGGCCGACAGATTGACATCATCGTTCCGCACGGTCCGGGCCAGGGCAGACGACGGCGAGGCAAAGCTGGCCGCCATGAAAACCCCAAGACTTGCTGCCCCCAACAAAACACGCGCATGTGCAGTCATACATAGCATGATCATCCCCCCTCAACGCACGCGCCATCCCATGCGCAGCCATCGCCGCGCACCTGACAGACCTACACCTTGCGATAAAACGGACTCGCCTGATGGCGAAAAACGGTCGTTTCCTAATTGGTTACGACTGCGGACGTCCCCCTGTTCGACGGCATTCCCAGTCTTGGCGCCAGAAGCGCCCGCAGGAATTTTCCGTCGAAAGAGAGGCTATGCTTCAATCAGATTACAGGCAAATTCGAAGTGATCATGCCCCCATGAACGCGATTGATGGTCATTTCCCGACGTTCAGGTGCCCGTGACGTGCCCTGATCTGGTCGACGAACCAGTTCACCATCGGCGTCTGGCGATGACGCGGCCACTGCGCAAGAATCGTGTTCCAGTTCCGCGCGAAGGGGGCCGTGACGACCTTCAGCGGCATGACACAGGCATATTGTTGAAACAGCCATGCGCTTCCCGTGGCGACAAGATCGCTGCCGATCACGATGGTCGGCAACGTCGCCTGCGACGTCGTGCGCACATGGATGCGACGCGCACGCAGCATGTCCGCTCCGGCTTCATCCGTCGGGAAAGTGTCGGTCATCTCGCCCTGCGCGACGATATGCCGCGCCGCACGATATTGTTCTTCGGTGATGTCATTGCATTCGCCCAGTTCCGGATGCCGGTCCCATATCATGCATGCGGCCTGGTCCCTCATGATCGGAAGCGTATTGAGCCCCGGAATCGCGGCTTCCGACGGCAGCAGCAGCAGATCGGCCCCCTGCTCGATCGCGCGTCGTGGCTCCTTGGCGTCGAGCGCCATCATGTCGACCCTTACCCCCGGCGCGGCGGCCGACAGGTTTCGCAGCACGGGCCCGAGCACCATCTGCTCGAAGGATTCGGTCGCCGCAACGGTGATCGTGTCCGTGCTGGTCAGCGGATCGAAGGAGAGCGCGAAATTGAACGTCCCGTCCACGTCGAGAAGGACCCTGCGCACCTCGCCGCGCAGCGCCAGACCCAGTGCAGTCAGATGCTGTTCGCCACCCGCATGGGTAACCAGATCGTCACCGAAATGCTCGCGCAACCGGCGCAGTGCATGGCTCATCGCCGACTGGCTCAACCGCACCCGCCGCCCCGCCTCGGTCAAGGTCGATGCGTGAAGAATGGCGTCAAGGGGATAGAGCATATTGAGGTTAAGCCGATGAACCGGCGCCTCTGCGACGCTCGCGCGAATCTCGTCCCTGTCACCCATCGATTGCTCCACAGTCACCACAACCGACTTCTTGCATATCTTCTTCCGATAGTCCGGTTCATGATGACAGATCGCCCCCCGCAAGCACCAGTACGGCCTTCAAAACGCCTCGAAGGGTCAGATAGCAAATCCACACGACGGCGATCTCATGACACGCAGCATAGCGCCAAAAACCTGCCCCCTCACGTCGCTCAATGGCCGTAATTGGCGCAAATCTGTCCAGCAAATAATCAAAGCGACGATTAACCGGTCCAGCGGTTTATCGCCCTTCTCGTATTTATCCTGGAACAGCTATCTTGGCCGAAAACCATCACGCTTTCGACTTGGGCACGAAAACATCAACAACAGCGTGGAAGGGATGGTTCACGATACCCCATGGTGGCGCACGGCAATCAGCGGCAACACGCACCATGGATAGCAATCGGTGGGCTGGCGGAGCGGGAGGGATTCGAAATTGGATACTAAATTCAGAAAATCCGGGCTGCACAGAAGTGCGTTTTTCACGAAAATACCATATCCGGTACCATGAAAATCAGCATCCCAGTTTCGGGCTCATCCTTGCGTTGACGTCGACCAGCCAGAGCCGAGAGCGAATATGGCCTGGCTACGATTGTCGGTCAGGATACAACCCGGCCCTCAGGCCTGTTGGCACGCCACGCGTAGATTTTCGCAAAGGTGAAACTGGACCCCATTTTATCCGCATCACCGGAAAAATCCGACATTTCATCGGCGGGCACAACACTTTCCAAGGCTGACATGTATGAATCGCACACCACCTAACATTTATAACAATCCTTAAAAATCAATTATTTAAAATACAATAGATATATAATAATTACATAATCAGATTATACCCCATGACATGAACACCACCCATTGATTTTTCTCTTAAAAATCAATGGCGTTATATAGACCCCCAAAACACATTAGATGAGGATTAGGGACGCAACTTAATCTGAAAAATGGCAGTTTTCTGCGGGTTTCAGGTGCCCAAATGGGCGTGATTATAAATGTTAGGCAGTTGCTAAATGCGAACCCGGCCCTGGCTTCCAAAAACCGCATGGCAGCGCCTTCGGATATGCAAAGTTTTCGACGAAGAAGAGGCAAGCGAGGCGTGGGGGCGAGGGCGGCGCGCGGGGTTGGCGCGGCCAGCCTCGGCCCGGTGGCAGCAGCG
>DQVI01000052.1 GCA_015661825.1 Novosphingobium capsulatum | reverse complement strand
TGTCGCCCGCCGCCGCTGCCGCCGCGATCGCCCCCGCCCTGAATGGGGGGGCAGGGCACGGGGGGCCGCGTTCTCCTGATCCGCGCGGCTATGAACCCCGCATGCCCGAGCGCCCGGTGGACATCACCGACGTGCTCGACCTGTCCGACATGGCCGCCCAGATCATGGGCGAACACTATGCTCCGGCCGCGCCGCATCACAGCGCCCACAGTGCCGACGACGAGGATGATGGCCTGCTCCCGCAGGAAACCACCGCCTCGATGCGCGATTCACTGGCCGCGCTGGCGATGCTGGCCCAGCCCGGCGCGGCGCCCCAGATCGTCCGCTCGGGCGAGACCTCGCTCGAAGGCATGGTGCGCGAGATGCTTCGCCCGATGCTGGCCGAATGGCTCGAACGCAACCTGCCGGGCATGGTCGAAAAGATGGTCGCCGCCGAAATCGCACGCATCGCGGGCAAGCGCGGCTGACTTTGCAAACCGCGAAGCAACCATGAGCGCCTCGCCCGCCGAGATCACCCGCGCCGAACAGACCCTGTCCAGGCTGGGCGGCTTCGCGCCGCAGCGGCACATCTTCCTGTGCGCCGATTCCGGCAAGGACGAATGTTGCCCCAAGGAAGCCAGCGATGAAGCCTGGTCGTTCCTCAAGACGCGGCTGGGCGAACTGAAACTGGGCGGCACACGCGGCGTCCTGCGCAGCAAGGTCGGCTGCCTGCGCGTCTGCGTGGCCGGCCCCATCGCCGTCGTCTACCCCGAGGGCATCTGGTACCACTCCTGCACCCCCGCCGTCCTCGAACGCATCCTCCAGGAACACATCATCGGCGGCACCCCGGTCGAAGCCTTCCGCCTCCACCCCCCCGCGGCCTGAATGACAACGGCGGCTTGCTGCATGGTTGCGGTCCTGTGTGCGCAGGCGACCCAGGTTCTGGATGGCCTGCAGCTATTTTGCACCAGACCAACCAATCATCTGCGGCAGTTTTTTCGGACGTTGGTCTTTGACCGGATGCTGTGAAGGGATGTCGGCGGGGCTTGTTGCTGATGGTTCAAGGTAATCGCGTGAGAAGTGGCAAGTTACTTTCCAGTAAAGTTTTTTTGCTGAGATCATGAGGGGGTGACGCGCGCGGGCGGGCAACTTATGCGCTTGGTGGATATGACTTCCATCGACCTGCATTCATGAAACCGCGTTTTTCTTCATTGGTCAGGAGCCGTCGTTTCCGGGCTTGTGGCGCGGCATTGGCGTTGTTTCCGGCGCAGGCCGCGCATGCCGGGGACGCAGGGCAGGCTGCACCGGAAAGCGAAGGCGAAAGCCGGGCCGGAGATCAGGACGCCTCGCGCGACATCGTCGTCTACGGGCGCGGGCTGCAACAGGTCGGCACGGCGACCAGCGGGTCGCAAGGCGTTGTCGGCTATGCCGATTTCGAGAACCGCCCGATTGCCCGCGTGGGCGAACTGGCCGAGAACGTGCCGGGCCTGATCGCCACCCAGCATTCGGGCGAGGGCAAGGCCAACCAGTATTTCCTGCGCGGGTTCAACCTCGATCATGGCACCGATCTGGCCGGATTCGTCGACGGAGCCCCGGTCAACATGCGGACCCATGGCCATGGGCAGGGCTATCTCGATCTCAACTTCCTGATCCCCGAACTGGTCGAGCGGATCGACTATACCAAGGGGCCCTATCATGCCGAGCTGGGCGATTTCGCCAATGCCGGATCGCTGGCCTTCACCACCAAGAGCCGCCTGGCCCACCCGATGGTCGAGGTTTCGGGCGGCTCGTTCGGCTATGTGCGCGGGCTCGTCGCCGGGAGCGGCGAGCTGGCGGGTGGCACCCTGCTCGGCGCCTTCGAGGGGACACGGGCCGACGGGCCCTGGGTGCTCTCGGAAAACCTCGCGAAGTTCAACGCGCTGTTGAAATACAGCCGGGCGAACTGGTCGCTCGGGCTTTCCGCCTATGCCAACCACTGGCGTTCCACCGACCAGATTCCCGAACGCGCGGTGGCCTCCGGGCAGATTCCGCTCAATGGCTATATCGACCCGAACGACGGGGGGCGCTCGGGCCGCATCGCGCTCAATTTCAACGGGCATTTCGGGCGCACGACCGTGGCGGCCTATGCCATCGGCAGCCGCCTGCGCCTGACCAGCGATTTCACCTATTTCCTCAACGATCCGGTGAACGGCGATGCGTTCCGGCAGGTCGACCGGCGCGGTGTGTTCGGGGGATCGGTGCGCCATGAAGGAGGCGAGGGGGCTCTGGTCTGGCGCGTGGGCGGCGATGCACGCTGGGATCATATCGGACAGGTCGGCATCTTCCGCGTCGCCAACGGGGTGGTGACCGGCACGATCCGCAACGACAGGGTCGATGAAGTGTCGGGCGGCCTTTACGGCGAAGGCGAATGGCATGTGACGCCTGCCTTGCGCCTCGTGCTGGGGCTGCGCGGGGACGTGATCGGCTATGATGTCCGCTCCGATCTGGCGGCCAATTCGGGCAAGGGCTCGGCCGGGATGGTCAGCCCCAAGGCGGCGCTGGCCTGGCAGGTGGGCAAGGGTGTCGAGCTTTACGCCAACTATGGTGAAGGGTTCCATTCCAACGACGTGCGCGGGGCGGCGATCACGGTCGATCCGGCCAGCGGCGCCCCGCAGGGCCGCGTGGGGGTGATGGCCAAATCGCGCGGGGCCGAACTGGGCGCACGGATCGAGCGCGGGCGGTTGACCGCCTCGCTGGTGGGTTTCTGGCTCGATCTGGCTTCCGAACTGGTCTTCGTGGGCGACGAGGGGGTGACCGAGCCCAACGCGGCAACCCGCCGCTTCGGCACCGAACTGTCGCTGTTCTGGAAGCCGGTCGATGAGCTGACCATCGATGGTTCGCTCGCCTATACCCATGCCCGTTTTCGCGGGGTGGATGCCGACGCGGTGTTCATTCCCAATGCCACGCCGCTCGTGCTGGCTGGCGGTGTCAGCGGGCGGATCACGTCGCGCCTGACCGCCACGCTGCGGCTGCGCCATTTCGCGTCTGCCCCGTTGACCGAGGATAATCTCCACCGCTCGTCTTCGACCACGCTGGTCAATGCCGGTGCGTACTGGGATATCGGGCGCTGGCGGATTTCGGCGGATATGATGAACCTGTTCAACGCCCGCGATCCCGATATCAGTTACTGGTATGCCTCGCGCTTGCCGGGCGAACCGGCCGGGGGTGTCGAGGATCGCCACATCCACCCGGTTGAACCCCGGCAGGTCCGCGCGACCTTGCGCTATTCGCTGTAAGCATCGGATCCGGGGCGAGAATGGTGCGGGCCGCCGCCGGAATCAGCCAGCCTGGGCCTGTCTTGCGTCCATGGGCCGGGCGCCGCACAGTTCGGCCAGATCGGCTGCGTGCATCGGCTTGCCGATGTGCCAGCCTTGTGCCGTGTCGCATCCGAAGGTGGCCAGCATGTCGAGTGCGGCGGCGGTTTCCACGCCTTCGGCGACGACCTTGAAGCCCAGTTCATGGGCCAGGTCGATGGTCGAGCGGACCATGGCCTGATCGCCCCGGCTGCTTTCGAGGCCCAGCACGAAGCCCTTGTCGATCTTGATCTCGCGCGCGGGCAACCGCTTGAGATAGCTCAGCGTCGACAGGCCGGTGCCATAATCGTCGATCGAGAGCGCCAGCCCCATCCCGGCCAGCCGTTCGAGCGCGGCGATCGCGCGTTCGGGGTCGGCCATGGTCGCCGATTCGGTGACTTCGAGCGTCAGGTGGGCAACGGCCCCGGCATGGCGGTGGAGCACGGTTTCCAGCCGCCGCACGAAGGCCGGATCGGCTGGCAGCAGCGCCGAAAGATTGACCGCCACATCCAGTTCGACACCCATGGTGGCCCAGGCCGTGCGATCGACGAGCGCCTGTTCGAGAACGAACAGCGTGAGATCGGCGATGCGCCCGTTTTCTTCGAGCGCAGGAATGAAGGCATCGGGCGGCACCGGGCCGCGTGTCGGATGGCGCCAGCGGACCAGCGCCTCGGCAGCGGTGATCTGCCGGCTGGCGATGGCGAGCTTGGGTTGATAGGCGACCCAGATATGCCCCTGGGCCATCGCCTGGTCGAGTTCGGCGGCCAGGCCCAGCCGCCATTCGCTCTGCTGTTCGAGGTCGGCGGTGAAATGGGCCCAGCGCAGACCGCGTGCCAGTGCGGTATCGGCGGCGCTGCTGGCGCGGGCCGGGGCATCGGCAGGGGTGTTTGTTGCCCCGGTACTGATCGATCCGGTGCTGATCGGGCCGGCTTCGGCCGATCCCGTGATGGCGGCGACGCCAAAGCCGAAATGCAGTTCCACCTGACGGCCGTGAATCTCGAAAGCCGGGCGCAGCATGGCCACGGCGGCATCGAGTCGCTCGGCTTCCTCGTCGTCGTCGGTGGTCGAGTTGATCCAGCCCAGCGCGCCATCGTCGATGCGGTGGATGGCGCTGTCGGCGGCGAATACCAGCCGGTGCGCCACGAGCGTCAACAGTTCGGCGGCATGGGCGCGGCCCAGCACGCTCGCGACATCGCCGAAATTGGCGACACGGATGACGATGGCGCTGCCGCGCGGGGTTGCGCGGGCCAGTTCGCGAAACGAGCGGGCATTGGGCAGGCCGGTTTCGGTATCGACATGGCGCGCCTCGCGCGCGGCATGGAGGGCAGAGTGGACCAGCATGGCCAGCCCCCCTGTCAGCAGGGCCAGCAGGGCGGGTCCCACGGAAAAGACACCCAGCCCCGACACCTTGGTTGCCATCGGCAGGATCAGCAGGAAGGCGGCCCCGCCAAAAAGTGTGGCGTTCCGTCCCATGCCCTCGCGCCGCATGGCCAGGCCCAGCAGGCCCAGGGCCACCAGCATGGGCAGCACCGGCCCGTGATCGAACGGCGCGCTTCCCTGAATCAGGGTTTCGGCGGCCAGAATCTGGATCATCGGCCCGGCGATCACCCCGCGTCCGGGCACCGGATAGCGGTCGCCCAGTTCGATGGCCGAAGCGCCGATCAGCACGTCGCGCCCCTTGAGCGCACCGGCGGGCACTTTGCCGGTCATCAGGTCGATGAAGCTGAAACGCGGGACACTGGCCGGATCGATCGAACCGTCGATGGGGAAGCCCTGATCGGCCCGGCCCTGCCGGGATTGTCCGGCTCCATTGGCCAGCGTGGCTCCCATCGAGGGGCGCGGCAGCCCGCCGGTCATCACTCCATAGGGGTAGGTGTGGACGAGGCCGTCGCTGTCGACGAAGATGTTGACGGCGGCCATCTGGGCCTTGTCGCGCAGGGCGGGCAGGGGCAGGTTTTCGAGGACTTGCGTGCTGCCCTGCGAACTGGCCTGCCGGAACGTGGGCAGGATGACCGGTGCGCGCGACCCGGCAATGGCCTGCGCCAGAGCGGCATCCTGATCGGCCCGCGACGGGGCGGAGAAATCGACGTCGAAGGCTATGGTGCTTGCCCCGGCCGCGTTGAGGCGCGCGATTGCCTGGGCATAATACGTGCGGGGCCAGGGCCAGTTGTGCAGCGCGGCGAGCGAGCGCGCGTCAATCTCGACCAGGGCGATCCGGCCCGTTGCGGCATGGGAAAGCAGGGACCAGCGCCAGACCTGAAGCCCGCGATCGATCGTCGGCCCGACCGAACTGACCGCCGCCATCACCCCGATCAGCAATCCCGCGATCAGCGGAACGGCCCCGCGCCGAATCCGCGGCAAGGCCCGGCTCGACAGGATCCGGCCTGAAAGGGGCAGGGCAGGCACAAGACCCTTCGGGCGCGCTGACCAGACCATGTTCAGTCTTTCACCCGGCCACTGCCATTGCCGATCGTCGCGCTGAGGTTGATGCTGTTCTTGCCTGCACTCAGGCTGACACTCGTGCTTGCGCTGTTCCCACCGGCGTTTGCATTGGGGTTGCCGTTGCTTGCGGCATTTCCACCGGCGTTTGCATTGGGGTTGCCGTTGCTTGCGGCATTTCCACCGGCGTT
>DQVI01000195.1 GCA_015661825.1 Novosphingobium capsulatum | reverse complement strand
CCGGGCACCAGCACCAGCACGGCGAGCGCCACCAGCCGCGCCGGGCCAGCCGGCAGGGTATGCCCGCCCAGCGTGACCGGAGCCGGATTGACCAGCAGGGCCAGGCTCGCCGCCGTGACCAGCCCCACCCAGAAGGCAATGCCCGCGATCACCACGACCCGCGCCACCTTGGCCGCCGAAACCCCGGCCTGCCCATAGATCCGCAACCGCGCCGACCCGCCGGTGACAGCCCCGAACCCGAGCGTATGCGAAAGGGTGTAGCTGGTGAACGAGGCGCGCATCATCGTGCCCAGCGGCACGTCGCTCTCGACCATGCGCAAGGCCAGCCGGTCGTAGAACGTGAGCAGGAGATAGCTGCACACGGTCAACCCCAGCGCCGCCAGAAGATGGCCGGGCGGCAAGGCCCTGAGCGCGGCCAGCGCCTGTTGCGGGGTCAGTTCATGAACCAGCGGCCGCAGCGCCCGCCAGGCCAGCGTGCTCATCACCCCGGCCAGCACCAGCATGGCCAGCGTTCGCCAGAAACGGCTGCCCGGGGCGCCAAGTCGCGAGAAAATTTTCAAGGATGCAACCGATCAATGCATGGGCGCGGGCGGAAAGAGCGCCGCCTGCGTAGCCTGCTGCGCCCATGCCCGATAATGCCTTAACAGCAAATGGCCATCATCGATCCCGATCCGCCGCGCGCCTGCCAGTTCGGGGGCCGGACACAGGCTGCCCCGGTCGCCCAGACCGAACACGCATGTCACCGGCAGGCCATGGAGCATCCGCACCGTCCGGCGCGGATCGCTGTCGGGCCCACTCACATGAAGCAGGCCAATCGGATCGGCATGGAAATAGACCGCCCGCCCGGGCCCCAGCAGCACCACCGAGGCGATCCGCGCGCGCAAGTTGGCCGGAACCGCGCCCAGCCCGGTGTCGAGCACATCGGCGCCGAAAGCCGAGCCCACCAGCACCACCCGCGCCGCCCCGCTGCGCAGCAGGGCCAGGCGCATCGCCCGCGCGACGAGGGCATCGACAAAGACCCGGTCGCGCCCGAACCGGAACAGCGAGGGGGAATTGACCGCAACCACCGGCACCCCGTGCGCCTGCAAGGCCGCGATCACCCCTTCGCCCGGTCCGGTCGCGCCGCCCATGGCATCGGAGAAATAGACCGCGACCAGATCGCCCCGCGCCCCGCCGGGCGGCGCCTGATAAACCATGGCCGTGCGGTCGAAATAGCCGCCCACCGCCCCCAGCCCCACTGCCCCCAGCACAGCCGCCGTCATCGCCGTCCCGAGCATGGTCAGGACAGCGGACAGGGCAAACAGCTTGCGAGCGATACCGCCAATAGCCATGATGGCCCGAGCATGATGCCCGCCCCCTGTCGCAAGGGTGAGGGCCAGATTAACTTGCTGTCATGGACGGGGCTTGTGGCCGGACGCATACTATTGGTTGAAGATGATCCCCAGATCGGGGACTATATCGCACGCGGCTTTGCCGAAGAGGGGTTTACCGTCGACCGTGCGGCCAATGGCCGTGACGGACTGTTCCTGGCCACCGACAGCCAGTTCGATGTCGTCGTGCTCGATCGCATGTTGCCCGGCATGGATGGACTTTCCGTTCTCAAGGCGCTTCGGGCTGCCGACGTGGAAACTCCGGTTCTCGTCCTTTCGGCACTGGGCAGCACCGACGACCGCGTGGCCGGGCTGACCGCCGGGGCCGACGACTATCTGGGCAAGCCATTCTCGTTCGCCGAACTGCTGGCGCGGGTCCAGGCCCTGATGCGGCGCGGCAATGGACGGCAGAAGGCACAGGACACCGTGCTGCGCTGCGCCGATCTCGAACTCGACCGGCTCACCCGTCTGGTCCGGCGCGGCGCGCGCAAGATCACGCTCCAGCCGCGCGAATTCCGCCTGCTCGAATACATGCTGCTCCACCAGGGCGAGGTCGTCACCCGCACGATGCTGCTCGAAGCGGTGTGGGACTATCACTTCGACCCCGGCACCAATGTGATCGATGTCCACATCAGCCGCCTGCGCCGCAAGATCGACGATGGCGAGGAACGCGCGCTGTTCCACACCGTGCGCGGCGCGGGCTATCGCATGGCCGCCGACTGATCCGTGCGGATGCCCCCAATCATGCCTGCCTGCCATGCCTGACACCCTGACGCCCGGTGCTTCGGTCCAGCGACGGCCGCTGTCGCCCACCATGTTGCGGCTGGTGGCCAGCGTCTTCGTGCTGCAATTGCTGTCGAGCGTGGTGGCGATCTTCTTTCTGCGCACCGAGATGCTCGGCGTGGTCCGCACCGACCGCGAGGAACAGGTGATCGACGTGCGCGACGACCTGCTGGCCGCCTATTACGACGGCGGACGCGCCGTGCTGGCCGACTACATCCGCCAGCAGCGCGGCAGCGCCGCCGATCCGGGCATCTTCATCACCCTGTCGGGGCCGGGCCACAAGCCCGTGATCAGCAATGTCGGCTATGTCCCCGAAATCATCCCGCAGGTCCGCCCCCACAGCGTCCTGATCCGCACCGGCGCCGATGCGCCCGACGTCGAGGCGCTGGTCCTGGCCAGTTCGCTGCCCGATGGCGGCAAGCTGATCGTGGGGCTGATGGGCGCGAGCGAAAAGCGCTTCAACCTCGCCTTTGCCACGGCCATCGGCCTGACCATCACGGTGGCCGTCACCCTTTCGCTGATCAGCGCGGTGGCGCTGGGCGTGGCGCTCAGCCGCCGCACGCATGAAATCGCCAGCGCCGCCGAGGAACTGGCGGCGGGCAATTTCGGCATGCGTCTCGACGAAGGCCACAGCGGCGACGGCTTCGATCACTTGCGCCTCCAGATGAACCGCATGGCCGAGCGCATCGCCGCGCTGGTGGCCGAACTGGGCGCGGTCTCGGGCGCGCTCGCCCACGACTTGCGCTCGCCCGTCACGCGCCTGTCGGCCGCCATCGACACCGCGCTCGTCCGCATGGAGCAGGCCCGCGCCAGCACCGGCACCCCCGAAATCGCCGAGGCGACCGAAGCCCTGCTCGCCGCCCGTGCCGATGCCGATGGCCTGCGCGCGATGCTCGAAACCGCGCTGGAAATCAGCCGCCTTCAGGGCGGCGCGGTGCAGGATCGCCGCGTAGCGCTCGATCTGGCCGAAGTGGCCGCCGACATGGCCGAACTTTACGAACCGCTGGCCGAGCAATCGGGCGTCGCGCTCACCCTCGCGCTCAGCCCGGCCCCGGTGCGCGCCGACCGCGAACTGATCTCGCGCGCGCTGGCCAACTGCATCGACAATGCCCTCAAATATGGCGGCGACACGATCACCGTGCGCACCGCCGATACCGAAGATGGCGTCGTGCTCGAAGTGCTCGACAATGGCCCCGGCATCGCGCCCGAAGACCGCGCGCGGGTGGTCGAACGCTTCGTCCGGCTCGACAATGCGCGCACCCGGCCCGGTGGCGGACTGGGCCTGGCCATGGTCGATGCGGTCGCCCGGCTCCATGGCGGGCGGCTGGTGCTGGACGAGGCACCCGGTGGCGGCCTTGCGGTGGCACTTCACCTGCCGAAGCGATAAGGCGCGCGGGATGAGGCACAGAGAATGACCGCACTTCGATGGACGATCGCCGTGGGCGGGGCGGCCATGGGCAGCCTGGCCACGGGTCTGGCCGCACGGATGCTCTATCGCCGCGCACTGGCCCGCAATCCGGTCGGCGTGCTCGATGCCGCCGACTTCGCGTTGCGGGCAGGGCGCAGCGGCGTGCGCCGGGTCGCCCGCGCCCGCTTCGGTCCCGATCCGCAGCAGGTTCTCGAAGTCTTCGTGCCGCGCGGGGCCCATCCCCGGCGCGATACGGCAAGCGCCCTGCCGGTGGTGGTCTTCATCCATGGCGGCGCCTGGGACAGCGGGCGCGTGGCCGACTACCGCTTCATCGCCCGCACGCTCGCGCCGCTGGGCGTCATGGTCGTGCTGGCGGGCTATCGCCTGCTGCCGCACGGGCGCTGGCCGGTCATGCTCGAAGATGGCGCAAAGGCGCTGCGCTGGGTGGCCGATCATGTCGGCCCGCTGGGCGGCGATCCGGGCCGCGTGGTGCTGATGGGCCATTCGGCGGGAGGCTACAACGCACTGGCCCTCACCCTCGACCGGCGCTGGATGGAAGCGCAAGGGCTCGATGCCGGGGCGCTGGCCGGGGTCATCGCACTGGCCGCGCCCAGCGATTTCCTGCCGCTCGACGATCCCGCCTCGATTGCCGCCTTCGGCCATTGCGCCAACTTGCGCCAGACCCAGCCGATCGACCACGCCCATGCCCTGCGCCACACCAGTGGCAAGACCGGAACCCGCGTCCCCCCGCTGCTGCTCGTCCACGGCGCCAACGACACCCGCGTCCTGCCCCGCCACAGTCTGGCGCTGGCCGATGCGATGACCGGCGCGGGCCATCCGACACGGGCCGCCGTGCTGGAGGGGATCAACCACGAACAGCTGATCACCGCCTTTGCCCGCCCGTTTGCCCGCGAGACCCGCCCGCTCGATGCCGTAAAGGCCTTCCTCGCGGAGGTTTTCCCTTCACGCGAAGTTCATTCCGCGTCACAATAAGCAGGATCGTGATGCGCCTCCTCCCTTCCTGCCGGCCTGCTTCCGGCCAGCGGTCTTCCAGTTGGGGGGCTTTTCTGTCGGCGCGCCTGCGTTCCGGCCTTGTCGCCATGGCCGGGGCGCTGGCGATCTCGGGGGCGATCACGGGGATGAGCGCCCAGCCGGCCTGCGCGCAGGAAGTCCTGCGCGATGCCGAGACCGAGGCCCTCTTCCGCGACATGTCGGCCCCGATCATCAAGGCCGCCGGGCTCGATCCGCACAATGTCGACATCATCCTGCTCAACGACGGCGACATCAACGCCTTCGTGGCGGGCGGACAGGCGGTCTATGTCCAGTCGGGCCTGATCGGCGCGGCCGACAATATCAACGAGGTTCAGGGCGTCGTCGCCCACGAACTGGGCCACATCACCGGCGGCCATGTGATCAGCACCGCCGGATCGCGCCCCGCCACGGGGATCACCCTGCTCAGCCTGCTGCTGGGCGGGCTGGCCGCCGCCGCCGGATCGCCCGAGGCAGGCATGGGCGTGTTCATGGCCGGGCAGCAGGCCGCGATGGGCAGCTACCTGGCCTTCAGCCGCGCGCAGGAAAGCACCGCCGACGCAGCGGGCGCGCAATACCTGTCGAAGGCGGGCATCTCGGGCCGGGGCTCGCTCGATTTCTTTAAGAAGCTCCAGAACATGGAGTTCCGCTATGGCTTCACCCGCAATGCCGACAGCGAGTTCTATTCGACCCACCCGATGACCGCCGACCGTCTGGCCACCTTGCAGGACACCTATGAAAAGGACCCGGCCTGGAACACCCCGATCGATCCCGATCTCCAGGCCCGCTTCCTGCGCGTGAAGGCCAAGCTCTATGGCTATCTGGCCGATCCCCAGGCCACGCTGGCGGCCTATCCCGACTATCTCAACGATCCCCCCGCGCACTATGCGCGGGCCTATGCCTACCACAAGGAAGCGCTGATGGACAAAGCGCTGGCCGAAGTGGACGCCATGCTCAAACAGTTGCCCGACGACCCTTACGCGCTCGAACTCAAGGGACAGGTGCTGCTCGAATCCGGCCAGCCGCAAGCCGCCATCGCCCCCTTGCGCCGCGCGACCAACCTGACCGGCAACAACCCGCTGATCGCCACCACGTTCAGCCATGCCCTGCTGGCTACCGAAGACCCCGCCAATTTCACCGAGGCCGAGCGCGTCCTCAAGACCTCGGTCGCCAGGGACCGCGAAAACCCGTTCGCCTGGTATCAGCTGGGCATGGTCTACGAAGCCGAAGGGGATACCCCCCGCGCCCGTCTGGCCAGCGCCGAACAGCAACTGATGCAGATGCAATTGCCCGAGGCAGCCCGCAACGCGCAGGCCGCCGAGGACACGCTCCCCAAGGGCTCGGCCGACTGGCTGCGCGCGCAGGACATCGCCATGTCGGCCCAGTCCCAGATGGAGCGGCAAAGGAAGAAGAAATAGACACGATGACAGCCGTTCCCGAACGCCGTTCGTTCCTGATCCTGCTGGGGCTGGTGGCCGCCGTGGCCGCCGCCCTGGCCTGGTGGGTCGTGGCCAGCCGCCGCGCCACGCAGGAGATCGCCAGTTCCGCGCCCGGCGAGATGACGCAGGCCCAGTTGACCAAGGCCCTGTCCGACGCCGGGATCGACCCGGCCCAGCGCGTCGCGATCGAGGGCCTCGTGCGCCAGACCCTGATCGACCACCCCGAAATCCTCAGCGAAGCCGCACAGGCCCTCGAAGCGCGCGAAAGCGCCAGCCGCCTCGCGCCCTTGCGCGGCGCGCTCGAAACGCCCTTCCCCGGCGCGGTGCTGGGCAATCCGCAGGGCAAGCAGACCCTCGTCGAATTCACCGACTTTGCCTGCACGTTCTGCCGCGCCAGTGTCGCCGAAGTCGAGGCGCTGGTCGCCGCCAACCCCGACTTGCGCGTGGTCGTGCGCGAATTGCCGATCATCTCGGAACAGAGCCTGCCCGCCGCACGCATGGGGCTGGCCGCCGCCGCGCAGGGCAAGTATGCGGCCTTCCACAAGGCCATGTTCAGCGGCGAATCCCCCAGCCCCGCCAGCATCGCCGCCGCCGCCGCCAAGGCCGGGCTCGACATGCCCGCCGCGCGGGCCTTCGCCGCCCGGCCCGACACCACGACCGAGCTTCAGCGCAACCTCGCCCTCGCCCGCCAGCTGGGCATCAGCGGCACCCCGGCCTGGGTCGTCGGCGACCAGTTGCTGAGCGGCGCCGTGGGCCGCGACCGGCTTCAGGAAGCGCTCACCGCCGGAAAGGCCAAGGGCGCGTGATCCGCGCCGCCGCGCCAGCCCTGCTGGTGCTGGCCTCTCCGATTGCCTCTGCCCGGACAGCGCCCCTCCAGCCAGCCCCCCTCCAGCCAGCTGACGAGATCCAGAAGGACGATCAGCTCGTCCAGTCGATCGGCTGGAGGCTGGCCCGCGCCAATGCCCGCTTCTGCGCCCGCGCGGGGCCGGGCGTGGGCATCATGCTTCAGGATGCGCGCACGTTCGACGATCCGGCCCTTGCCCGCGCGGTCTATGGGCTGAGCGGCGACATCGGCATCGCCGCCATAGCCGCTGATGGCCCCGCTGCCGCCACCGCCCTGCCCCTCAACGCCACGCTCACCGCCATCGACGGGCTGGCGATCACGTCCCTGCCCGAACCTCGCCCCGGCCACTGGGACCGCCAGATGGCCTTGCAGGATCGCCTCGAACAGGCCGTGCGCCGCAAGGGCGCCGTCACGCTGACACTGGCTGGCGGGCAAAGCCTCACCATCTCCGGCCAGACCGTGTGCACGGTCCGCTTCCTGATGGACGACAGCACCGGCAATGCGGGCGCCAACCGCGACATCGTGCGGATCGGGCGCCCGATGGCCGAAGCGCTCCACTGGGACGAGGCCGAAGTGGCCGCCCTCATGGCCCATGAAATGGCCCACGCCGTGCTCGACCACCAGACCTGGCTCGCCCACGGCGGCAGCACCCGCAAGGCAGAACGCGAGGCCGACCGCCTCTCGGTCTGGCTGCTGGCCAATGCAGGCTACGATCCGCAAGCCGCCCCGCGCTGGATCGCGAAAATCGGCCCGCGCTACCAGATCGGCTTCCTCGTCTCGCCCAGCCACGGCGGCTGGCGCACCCGCGCCCGCGACATGACCGCCGAAATCGCCACGATGCAGGCCGCGCGCGCCGGATCACAAGAGGCCGGATCACAGGAGGCGGGATCACAGGAGGCGGACTGGCCCCGCCTGTTCCGCCGCGAGGAAGGCGCCCCCGCGATGCCCACCGTTTCGCACGACGAAGCGATGGCGCAAACACCGGCAACCCGCTAGGGCCTTGGCGGTCGCATCGCCTGATGCGAAAAACCGGTTCCCACTTTTTCACGCGATGCTCTAGAACCGTCTTCCCATGGCTATGCTGCCCCTTCGCCCCACGCCGTTCTTCGGCAACAAGAACCGCGCGTTCTGGCGGCTCCAGTTTGGCGGCTGGGGTGGCGCCATGGTGCTGCGCGCGATGTCGACCATCGCCAATGCCCAGCCCTGGTCGTTCCTGCTGATCGTGCTGATCGCGTCGATCACCGGGTTCTCGATCTCGTCGATCCTCTCGGTGATCTATCGCGCGCTGATCAACCGCCGCCCGATCATCACCTGGGGCGCAACGGCGGTGGTTCTGGCCATCGCGGTGTGCCTCTATGCGTTCATCGACGCCTGGGTGATCAGCCTCTACCGCCCCGGCAGCGACGCGGGCTTTGCCCAGCTGTTCGTCGGGGTGTTCTATATCGACCTGACCCTGCTGGGGGCCTGGTCGGCGCTCTATTACGCGATCAATTTCTACATTCAGGTGGAAGAGCAGAACGACCACCTGCTCTATCTGGAGGCGCAGGCAACTTCGGCCCAGCTGGCCATGCTGCGCTACCAGCTCAACCCGCACTTCCTGTTCAACACGCTCAATTCGATCTCCACGCTGGTCCTGCTCAAGCAGACCGAACCGGCCAATGCCATGCTCAGCCGCCTGTCCTCGTTCCTGCGCTACACGCTGATCAACGAGCCGACCGGGCGGGTGACCGTCGCGCAGGAAGTCGAGACGCTCAAGCTCTACCTCGACATCGAACTGATGCGCTTCGAGGAACGCCTGCGCACCGAATTCCGCATCGACGAGGACGCGCGCAATGCGCTGATGCCCTCACTGCTGCTCCAGCCGCTGGTCGAGAACGCGATCAAGTATGCCGTCAGCCCGCTGGAAGACGGCGCGCAGATCACCATCAGCGCGCAAGTCGTCGGCTCCATGCTGCGGGTCACCGTTTCGGACAGCGGACCGGGCTTGCCAGCGGGCACCGATCCCTCGACGCTGTTCGGCGTGAACCCTGATTCCACCGATTCCGCCCGATCCCATCCCCCCCTTCCGGGGGCTCCGGTTTCCACCGGGGTAGGCCTTCCCAATATCCGCGACCGGCTGGCCCAGGCCTATGGCAGCAACCAGCGTTTCGAGGCGGGCAACCGGCCCGAAGGCGGCTTTGCCGTCACCATCGAACTGCCTTACGAGGCCCGCGAGGAGCCCCCGGCATCCTCCGCGCCCCGGCGCCTCGAACGGGCCTGAAAAAAGGAATGCGCGGGTTCGGGAACTTCTTGGGCTTGCCGTAATTGACACGCGGGGGCAAAAATAACCGCAACAGGGCAGACGCTCCAGGCAAAGGTAGCAAATGACCATCCGCACGATCCTCGTCGACGACGAGAAACTCGCCATCCAGGGCCTCCAGCTTCGTCTTCAGGCCTTCCCCGATGTCGAGGTGATCGACACCTGCTCCAACGGGCGTGAAGCGATCCGCAAGATCAAGACCGAAAAGCCCGACCTGGTCTTTCTCGACATCCAGATGCCCGGTTTCGACGGGTTCAGCGTGGTCAAGGGGGTGATGGAAATCGACCCCCCGCTGTTCGTCTTCGTAACCGCCTATTCCGAACATGCGCTCAAGGCGTTCGAGGCCAACGCCGTCGACTACCTGCTCAAGCCGGTCGAGGAAGACCGTCTGGCCGATGCCCTCGACCGCGCGCGCACGCGCCTCGCGGAAAAGCGCGGGCTGGAGGAAGTCGAAAAGCTCAAGACCGTGCTGGCCGAAGTGGCGCCCGACGCCATGCCCGAGATGGAAGACGATGGCGAAGTGGCCGCAGGCCGCTTTGAAAAGCTCATCAACATCAAGGACCGTGGCCAGATCTTCCGCGTCGATGTCGACACGATCGAACGGATCGAGGCTGCGGGCGACTACATGTGCATCTATACCGGCGACAATTCGCTGATCCTGCGCGAAACGATGAAGGATCTCGAACGCCGGCTCGACCCGCGCGTGTTCCAGCGCGTCCACCGCTCCAAGATCGTCAACCTCGATCAGGTCCGGCAGGTCCGCCCGCACACCAATGGCGAATGCTTCCTCGTCCTCGAATCGGGCGCCGAAGTGAAAGTCAGCCGCTCCTATCGCGACGTGGTGGCGCGCTTCGTTCACTGAAACCCGCTTTCCTTCGCGCGCCTGCCTGCGTAAACGTCCCGGCATGACCGATTTGAGCATTCCGGGTTTTGACCTTGCTGCCTTCGTGAAAGCCACGCTCGAGGAAGACCTCGGGCTGGGCTTTCCGGGCGGCGGGCACGATGTCACCAGCGAAAGCGTGATTCCCGCGCAGGCCCGCTTTGCCGGGGTGATGGACAGCCGCGACCCCATCAGCGTCTGCGGACTTCCCATCGCCGCCGCCTTCTTCCGCGCGCTCGACTCGGCGATGGAGATCGAGATCCTCGTGCCCGAAGGCGCCCGCGTCGAACCGGGCACCGCGCTCATGCGCCTGACCGGCAATGCCCGCGCCATGCTCACCGCCGAACGCGCCGCGCTCAACACCGTGCAGCACCTCTCGGGCGTGGCCACCCTCACCCGCACCTATGTCGATGCCATGGGCCAGACGAAGGCCCGCCTGCTCGATACCCGCAAGACCATCCCCGGCTTCCGCCACCTCGAAAAATACGCCGTGCGCATGGGCGGCGGCCACAACCACCGCATGGGCCTGTGGGACGCAGCGATGATCAAGGACAACCATGTCCTCGTCGCCGGCGGCGTCGGCCCGGCCGTCGCCCGCGCGCTGGCCGCTGGCGTGCGCGACGTGATCTGCGAAGTCGACACCCTCGACCAGATCGAACCCGCACTGCAAGCAGGCGCCACCCGCCTCCTGCTCGACAACATGGGCCCCGACACCCTGCGCGAAGCCATCGCGCTGGTCGCAGGCCGCGTCCCCTGCGAAGCCTCGGGCGGCGTCAACCTCCAGACCATCGCCGCCATCGCGGCCACCGGCGTGGATTACGTCTCGGTCGGCCGCCTGACCCAAAGCGCCCCGGCAGCAGACATCGGCCTCGATTTCACGCCGCTTTGAAGAAAAAGGGAAAATGAAGGGGCTTGTCGCCCCTTCGCCCCCGAAACTCCTGCGGATCGAGCGCATGGACGCCAATGCTCCGCCTCCATCCAGGCGTTTACCTCGCTTCTACTTCCGCAATCAGCGGAGAGGCCTGACCTGCCCCCCGTCAGTCCCTCGATCATAACGAGAGTCCAGCGGTTAAATACGATGCCCCCTGCGCCTGCACAAGCGCGTCGTGCGTGATGGT
>DQVI01000238.1 GCA_015661825.1 Novosphingobium capsulatum | reverse complement strand
GGCGGCACCCCCGGCGCCGAGGCGATCCGTTCCCTGCTGCTTTCGACGCAGGGCGAAGGCTGGGGCGCGCGGGCCGAAGCGCTGCTGTTTGCCGCCGCGCGGGCCGATCATGTCGAACGCCTGATCCGCCCGGCGCTGGCACGCGGGGCGTGGGTTATCTGCGACCGCTACATCGACAGCAGCCGCGCCTATCAGGGCGGCGGCAATGGCCTGTCCGACACCGACGTGCTCACCCTTCACCGGATCGGCAGTGAGGGGTTGCTGCCCGATTGCACGATCCTCCTCGAAGTCGATCCACAGGAAGCCGCCACGCGCTGCGCCTTGCGCGATCAGGGCGTGACCGACCGCATCGGCGGGCGCGACCCGGCCTATCACGCCCGCGTGGGCGAGGCCTTTGCCGCCTTCGCCGCCGCCGAACCCGAACGCTTCGCCCGCATCCCCGCCCAGGGCAGCCCGCAGGCGGTGTCGGCGCGGATCATGGCCGTGCTGGATCGCTGGCTGGATCGCGGAAACGCCTGATGCTGATCGGTCACGAACACCCCTGGGCCGCCTGGCGCGCGGCCATGGCCGGGCACCGGATGCACCACGCCTGGCTGCTGGCCGGGCGGGAAGGGCTGGGCAAGGCGAGCTTTGCCATCGAGGCTGCCGCCGCCCTCGTCGCCGAGCCGGGCGCCCCCCAGCCCGAGCCGCACCACCATCCCGACATCCTGATCCTCGAACCCTTGCCCGCCAACGACGACGAGGCAAAGAAGAAGGACGACGGGCGGCCTTATGCGCGCAAGCGCAATATCAATGTCGACCAGATCCGCGCGATGCTCCATCGCCTGCACACCCGGCCCACGCTGGGCGCGCGGCGGGCGGTGATCATCGATGCGGCCGATCATCTGGAAAAGGGCGCGGTCAATGCCCTGCTCAAGGGGCTGGAGGAGCCGCCGCAGGGCACGTTCTTCCTGGCTGTCGTCCATCAACCGGGCCGCCTGCTGCCCACGGTGCGCTCGCGCTGCCAGGTCCTGCGGTTCCGCCCGCTCGAACCGGCGGAAATGGAGCGCGCGCTGGCCGAGGCCGCGCCCGAACTCGATGCCGAGACCCGCGCGGCGGCGATTGCCGTGGCCCATGGGGCGCCCGGCGCAGCGCTGACTTTCGCCCAGCACGATCTGGCCCGTCCGCTCGCGCTCCTGCGGCGCATTCTCGCACAGGGCGATCCCGACCTCAGCCTGCGCGCCGAGCTTGCCAGCGCGCTCGGCACCCGACCCGACCGCGAGCGCCTGCTCGCCACCGTCGAAACCGCGCGCACCGTTCTGGTCGAAGCGCTGCCCCATTCCGGGCCCGGCAACCGCCTGGGCATCATCGCCGCGCACGAACGCCTCGTCGAACTGGGCGGCGAAGTGCCCACACACAATTTCGAGCCGAGCCTGCTGATCATGGAAATCGGCGGGTTGCTGGCCCGCGCCGCGGGCCCCGGATAATCGAGATTTTCGGAAATCCCGTCGTTTGACGGGAAAAAACCGGTTCCCACTTTTTGGCCCGATGCTCTAGAGCGGGTCCAACATCACGCGCAAGGAAGCGACTGTCGCCATGGGCGAGCCTTATTATATCACCACCGCCATTTCCTATCCCAATGGGAAGCCGCACATCGGCCATGCCTATGAAGCGATTGCCGCCGATGTCATCGCGCGCTTTCACAAGAGCATGGGCCGCGACGTGCGGTTCCAGACCGGGACCGACGAGCACGGCCTGAAGATGGCCCAGAAGGCCCGCGACATGGGGATCACCCCGGCGCAGCTGAGCGACGAAATGTCGCAGTCTTTCATCGACATGTGCGCCGCCCTTGACATCAACTACGATGTCTTCCTGCGCACGACCGAGCCGCGCCATCACCGCGCCAGCCAGGAACTGTGGAAGCGCATGGAGGCCAATGGCGACCTCTATCTCGACCGCTACGAGGGCTGGTACTCGGTCCGCGACGAAGCCTATTACGACGAAAGCGAACTCGTCGAAGAGGAAGGGGGCGCCAAGCTCTCGCCCCAGGGCACCCCGGTCGAATGGACGGTCGAGGAAAGCTGGTTCTTCCGCCTGTCGAAGTATCAGGACAAGCTGCTCGCGCTTTACGAGAGCAACCCCGACTTCATCCGCCCCGAAACGCGCCGCAACGAGATGATCGCCTTCGTCTCGCAGGGCCTGCGCGACCTGTCGATCTCGCGCACGAGCTTCGAATGGGGGGTGAAGGTTCCCGTCGATGCCAACGCGGAAACGGGTGGGCCCGCCCATGTGATGTATGTATGGGTCGATGCGCTCACCAACTACCTGACCGGCCTTGGCTGGCCCGATGAAACCGACGCCTTTGCAAAGTATTGGCCGGCAAACCTGCACCTCATCGGCAAGGATATCGTGCGCTTCCACACGATCTACTGGCCCGCGTTTCTGATGAGCGCCGACCTGCCTTTACCACAGCAGGTCTTCGGTCATGGCTTCCTGCTCAACCGGGGCCAGAAGGAATCGAAGTCGCTGGGCAATGTGACCGATCCCATTGAACTGGCAGAGCGTTTCGGCGTCGATACCTTGCGCTATTTCTTCCTGCGCGAGGTCGCCTTCGGGCAGGACGGTTCGTGGTCCGCCGAAGCCATCGTGACGCGCTGCAACGCCGAACTCGCCAACAGCTTCGGCAATCTGGTCCAGCGCGTCCTTTCGATGATCTTCAAGAACATGGGCGGCACACTGGAGGCATTTTCGAGCACCGGGGCCGACGATGCGCTGCTCGCCACCGTGCGCGCGGCCGCAGCCGAGGATCTCCCGCGCGAATTTGCCGCGCTCAATTTCTCGGCCGGGATCGAGGCGTGGATGCGCGCGGTCTTTGCCTGCAACGCCTATATCGACGAGCAGGCCCCCTGGACCCTGCGCAAGACCGATCCGGAGCGCATGCGCGCGGTCCTGCTCACGCTGTTCATGGCCATCCGCGACCTGACCATCGCGATTGCCCCGGTGGTGCCGACGGCCGCAGGCAAGGTGCTCGACCAGATCGGCATTCCGGGCGACCAGCGCGGCTTCACCGCCTTTGCCCATGCGGGCTGGTACATGGAGCGCGTGGCCACGGGCGAGGCGCTGGCGCAGCCGGTCGGCGCGTTCCCGCGCCTTGAACTCCCTGCCGAAGAGGGCGCTGCCTCCTGATGCTGATCGATTCCCACTGTCACCTGATCTACGAAGGCCTGGTCGACCGTCAGGCCGAAGCCCTCGATGCCGCGCGCGCGCGCGGCATCGGCGGGTTCCTCAATATCTCCACCCGTGAACGCGAATGGGAGGCGGTCGTCGCCGTCGCCCACCGCGAAAGCGACGTCTGGGCGAGCGTGGGCATCCATCCGAACGAGGCCGATGCCCATGCCGATCTGGGCGCCGCGGCCCTGCTGGAAGCCACGCACGACCCGCGCGTGATCGGCATCGGCGAGACCGGGCTCGACTATTACTACGATCATTCAGACCAGCAGATTCAGCGCGACCTGTTCCGCATGCACATCAGCGTGGCGCGCGAAACCGGGTTGCCGCTGATCATCCACACGCGCGAGGCCGAGGCCGACACGCTGGCCATCCTGACCGAGGAAATGGGGAAGGGGGCCTTCCCGGCGCTGATCCACTGCTTCACCGCCAGTGCCGATTTTGGCCGGGCGGTCCTCGATCTGGGGCTGACGATCTCGATTTCAGGGATCGTGACCTTCAAGAACGCCAAGGACTTGCAGGCCTTCGTGAAGACGATCCCGCAAGACCGGCTGCTCGTCGAGACCGACGCGCCGTTCCTCGCGCCGGTCCCCCATCGCGGCAAGCCATGCGAACCGGCCTTCGTGGCCGATACGGCTGCCTTCGTGGCCAATTTGCGCGGGGAAAGCCTTGAGGATCTCGCCAGAACGACCACCGGGAACTTCTTCGGCCTCTTCACGAAAGCGGAAAGGCCCACGGCGTGAAGCTGACCATTCTGGGGTCGGGCACGTCGACCGGCGTGCCGCGCATCGGCAATGACTGGGGGGACTGCGACCCGAACGAGCCGCGCAACCGGCGCACGCGCGTGGCCATCGTGGTCGAAGGCAACGATGGCTCGCGCATCCTCGTCGACACGCCCACCGATCTGCGCCAGCAATTGCTGGCAACCGGGATCGACCGGCTCGACGGCGTGGTCTGGACCCACGACCACGCCGATCACACCCACGGCATCGACGACTTGCGCCCGCTGCGCATGGGGCGGGGCGCGCCGATCCCCGGCTATGCCGCCGAGGAAACCGTCCGCCGGTTGCGCCAGCGCTTCGGCTATGTCTTTGCCGGGCAGCACGGCTATCACACGATCTGCCAGCTCGACAATCTCGACCGCATGCGCATGGTCGCCGGGATCGGCATCAGCCATTGCCAGATGGCCCATGGGCCAGCGCAATCGACGGCATTCCGGTTCGACCAGAACGGCAAGTCGGTCGGCTATGCAACCGATTTCAGCGCGATCAACGACGAAATGGTCAACCTGTTCTACCGGGTCGACGTGCTGGTGGTCGATTGCCTGCGCCGCCAACCGCATCCCACGCATGCCCATCTGGGCATGGCGCTCGAACTGATCGAGACGACACGGGCAGGGCGGGCTGTGCTGACCCACCTCGACAAGTCGATGGACTATCGCGCGCTGTGCGCAGAGACTCCCGATCATGTCGAGCCGGGCTACGATGGTCTGGAGATCATTCTGTAGGAAGGAGCACCGGACGGATGGATCGCTGGGTCAGTGTCATCGGGCTCGTGATGGCCGGGATCCTGGTCTGGTACAACAGCGCCTGGTACAACGGCGGATTGCGTTCGGTTGCGCCGGGAAAGATCGGACCCTGGGCCTTGATCTGGGTCTTGATCATTCTGGTGACAGCCGCGCTGTTCACGCTGGTTGGCCAGCGCGGATCGTGATCCATTCACAGGCTGCAAAGCCACATAATACCCAATCCCGGTTCGGGGTTATCCATAAAACAGATAACAGAAAATATGTTAAATAGGGCCTCTGTAAAGAGGCCTTGTTTAACATAATACATCTTATCATACTTATGTTCAGGGCCTGCGGAACACCGTTTTTACGGCGTTTCGCAGGCCTTTTTCAGAACATCACTTTTTCAGCACATCACATGGTCACGGCATCGCACGGTTCAGGCATCGCATGGTTCAGTCAGGCGCCCGGACGCCAGAAACAGATCCATGCGCGCTTCTTCCTCGGCAATGGCAATGCCGCGCGCGGCCAGCCAGTCGTCGTTGAAACATGTCGAGCCATAGCGGTCGCCGGAATCGCACAGGATCGTCACGATCGAACCGTCGATGCCATTGCGCGCCATTTCGTGCGCCAGACGCGCACAGGCCACGAGATTGGTTCCGGTCGAGCCCCCGACACGGCGGCCCAGATGGCGCGACAAGGCCCGCGCGGCAGCGATCGAGGCCGCATCGCTGACCACCTCGACACGGTCGATCACCGAAGGCACGAACGATGGTTCCACGCGCGGACGGCCAATCCCCTCGATCAGGCTGCACGCGCCCTGGGTCGTGCGTACCGCGCGGTCGTGCCAATGCCGATGAAAGACCGAGGCTTCCGGATCGGCCAGGCAAATCTGCGTGGTGTGGCGATGATAGCGCACAAAGCGCCCCAGGGTTGCCGATGTGCCACCCGTGCCCGCGCCGCAGACAATCCAGGTCGGCACGGGTGCCGGTTCGCGCACCATCTGCGCAAAAATGCTCTCGGCGATGTTGCTGTTGCCCCGCCAGTCGGTCGCCCGCTCGGCAAACGTGAACTGGTCCATGTAATGGCCACCGCGCGCATCGGCAAGACGCTGCGCCTCGCCATAGACGGCCCCCGGATCGGTCACCTTGTGGCAGGTTCCGCCCAGCGCCTCGATCGCGGTGATCTTTTCCTGCGCCGTCGTGGCCGGGATTACCGCCACGAACGGCAGCCCCAGCATCCGCGCGAAATAGGCTTCGGACACTGCGGTCGACCCCGATGAGGCCTCGACGATGCACGTCCCCTCGCCGATCCATCCGCTGCACAGCGCATGAAGAAACAGCGAGCGCGCCAGACGGTGCTTGAGGCTGCCAGTGGGATGGCTGCTCTCGTCCTTGAGATAGATCGCGATGCCCGGCAGCGCCGGCATCGACAGCGGGATCAGATGCGTATCGGCCGAGCGGGTAAAGTCCGCCTCGATCCGCGCGATGGCCCAGTCCACCCAACGCCCATCGATCACCCGCCCCATACGCCGCTCATGCACCATCGAACCCTCCAACACGTCGCTGGACCGGGATGTAGCAAAAGCCGACTGTCGGCAGGATGCAAAGATTACGCCATTTTCAGATTAATTGCAAATCAAATGCGTAAAATCGCATGATGGCACAATCTGAGTGCAACCCCTCACCCAAGTGGCAAAGTTTCGGCAGCCTTGACCGTTTCCATCACGATCGAGGCGTTGACCGTGTTCATCTCGATCCGAGCGACCAGCGCCTTGTAGACCCTGTCATAGTCATCGACCGATGGCAGGACGACCCGCAAGAGATAGTCGATGCTCCCGGTCAGGCGGACAACCTCCACGATTTCAGGTATTTGCGCCACGGCATGGCGAAACTGCTCGGTCCATCCGGCGCTGTGCGTGCGGGCGCTGACAGTGACGAAGACAGTCGTCGGCAAGCCCACCCTCGCCCGATCGATCATCGCCACATTGCGCCGGATATAGCCGTTCTCGCGCAAGTGGGCGATGCGCCGCGAACAGGCCGAGGGCGAGAGATGCACTTTTGCGCCGATATCCGCCAGCGGGGTATCGCTGTCGCGCTGGAGAATATCGAGAATGGCCAGGTCGCGTGGTGTGAGCATGGGTGCTGCCTCCTGCATTCCTGATGCAGAAACATGGCCTCAGGCGCAAATCAATCCGCACCCTGCCCCTTTTCCTGTTCCTTCTTGGCCTCTGCTTCGGCAGCGGCCAGCACGCGCAGGACATTGCCTGACCAGATCTTCGCAATGTCGGCCTCGCCATAGCCGTTGCGGCGCAAGGCGACGGTGACACGCGGCAGGTCTGCCACATCTTCGAGGCCCCTCACCCCGCCCCCGCCGTCCCAGTCCATGCCGATCCCGACGTGATCGGGGCCAACGATGGCGAGCGCATGGAGCAGGTTGGCCATGAAGTCGTCGAACCCGGCGCGCACCTCGGGCCAGTCGTGGTCGATCCTGTGGCGCCGCGCGAGATAGTCGGCCCGTTCGGCCACGCTGAGCACGCGGTCTTCGGGATAGCGCTGCTCCAGATCGGCAAGCGCGGCCTTGCGACCGGCGCTTTGCGGCAGGGCCTTCACATAGACCGAATTGATCTGGATGACCCCGCCCTGCGCAGCGAGCGCACGCAGATGCGCGTCATCAATGTTGCGCGGATGATCATAGACCGCCCTGCACCCCGAATGGCTGAGGATCACCGGTGTCTTCGACAGGCGCAAGGCATCGTCGAGCGCGCGGTCGGAACTGTGCGAAAGATCCGGCACGACACCAAGCCGGTTCATCTGCGCGAGAAGCTGGACGCCCTCGGGGCTGAGCCCGTCCCATTTGGGCGCATCGGTGGCGCTGTCGGCGAACTGGTTGGTCTTGAAATGGGCAAAGCCCGCCATCCGCACGCCCAGCGCATGGAACGTCTGGAGCAAGGTGGGGTCATCGCCCAGCGGCCAGGCATTCTCGATGGACAGGAACACCACCCGCCGCCCCGACGCGGCGATGGGCGCGGCATCGGCAGCCCTGTCGGCCAGAGCGAAAGCCTTGGGGTTGGCGGCCACCATGTCGTGGATCGCCACGGCCCGCGCGAACGCATAGTCGCGTGCCGCGCGGGTATGGACCGGATCAAGCGGCCCTTGCGGGGTGTAGATCGCCCAGAACCCGCCATCGAGCCCGCCCTGCTCCATGCGCGGCACATCGACTTGCGTGCCATCGTCGCGCACGGCGTGATGCGCCATGATCGACCATCCGGGCAGGACCAGCGAGGCGGGCGTATCGAGATGGGTGTCGAGCGTCAGCAAGTGCTGGTGCAGGGCCTGTTCGGCCTTCGTTGGCTCTGGCGGAAGGGGATCGGCCTGAGCAGGGCCGGCCAGCAAGGCCAGCGCCAGCGACGAAAGGACGGGAGCGAGGATGGAGCACCGGGCAGAAAGGACACGCATGGCCCATTTCATCCCGCTTTCCCTCGCGCGGCGCAAGGGGTAGAGGCTGCCCCATGTTGCGTATCACCGAACTCAAGTTGCCGCTCGACCATGCCCCCGAAGCCATGGCCCCTGCCATCGCCGCCCGTCTGGGCCTGCGCGAGGACCAGATCGTGCGCTTTGCCATCGCCCGGCGCGGCAATGATGCCCGGCGCAAGAACGCGATCCAGCTGGTCTATGCCGTCGACGTGACCCTGACCGAGGCGCTGGAAGCCGAAGTTCTGGAACGTCTGGCGGGCGACAGCCATGTTCGCCCTTCCCCCGATACGACCTATCGCTTTCCCGTCCGCGCGCCCGAGGGCTGGTCCCCTGCCCCCGGCGAACGCCCGGTGGTGATCGGCGCGGGGCCTTGCGGACTGCTTGCCGCGCTGATCCTCGCCCAGATGGGGCTGAAGCCGATCATCATCGAGCGCGGCAAGGCCGTGCGCGAGCGGACCAAGGATACCTGGGCGCTCTGGCGCAAGTCGGTGCTGACGCCTGAATCCAACGTCCAGTTCGGCGAAGGCGGTGCGGGCACGTTCTCGGACGGCAAGCTCTACAGCCGGATCAAGGACCCCCGGCACCTCAGCCGCAAGGTTCTCGTCGAATTCGTCAAGGCCGGCGCCCCCGACGACATCCTGACCGAAGCCCACCCCCATATCGGTACCTTCCGCCTCGTGACGATGGTGATCGCCATGCGCGAGACCATCGAGCAACTGGGCGGCGAATATCGCTTCGGCACCCGCGTCGACGATTTCGAGGTCGAGACGGCGCCCGATGGGGCGCGGCGCCTGGCCGGGCTTCACCTCTCGACCGGCGAATACCTCCCGGCCCGCCATGTGATCATGGCCGTCGGCCATTCGGCGCGCGATACCTTCGAGGTGCTCTACAACCGGGGCGTGCAGATCGAGGCCAAGCCCTTTGCCATCGGCGTGCGCATCGAACATCCGCAAAGCTGGATCGACACCGCCCGCTTCGGCGCCTGCGCCAAGAACCCGATCCTGGGCGCGGCGGCCTATGCGCTGGCCCACAAGGCCAGCAACGGGCGCTCGGTCTACAGCTTCTGCATGTGTCCGGGCGGACGCGTGGTCGCCGCCGCGAGCGAGCCGGGCCGCGTGGTGACCAACGGCATGAGCCAGTATTCGCGCGCGGAATTCAACGCCAATTCGGGCCTCGTCGTCGACATCACCCCCGAGCGCGACTTTCCCGGCCATCCGCTGGCCGGGATCGCCCTGCAACGCCACTGGGAAGAGCGCGCCTTCGTGGCCGGGGGCTCCACCTATCAGGCGCCGGGCCAGAAGGTCGGCGATTTCCTCGCAGGGCTCCCAAGCCGCGAACTGGGCAGCGTGACGCCATCGTATCAGCCGGGCGTCTACCTGACCGACTTGCGCGAATGCCTGCCCGATTTCGTGACCGATGCCCTGCGCGAGGCCCTGCCCGTGTTCGGGCGCCAGATGGCCGGATACGATCACCCCGACGTGGTGATGACCGGCGTGGAAACGCGCACCTCTTCGCCCGTGCGCATCCCGCGCGGGAAAGACTTCGAGAGCCTCAACACCGCCGGCCTCTATCCGGCTGGCGAAGGGGCGGGCTATGCCGGTGGCATTCTCTCGGCGGCGGTGGATGGCATCCGCGTTGCCGAGGCTCTGGCCGCGCGCGTTCTGGGAGCCTGATTCGCCTGCCCCATGTTTCCTCTGCATCGAGGGCAGTTTCCTCGTGGTTAATCGCGAGACGACCCTCCCGTGCATACCTTTTCACGGATTTCCTGCCGCAGAGCGCCCTGTGGCAGGCCCGTTTCGAGCGGGGACGGCAAGCGCCTTAAATCGTTTGAAATTTGCGCCCGAAACGGAGGGGCCTTGCTGTAAACGGCGGAAATGCTGGGTCACGATTGCGTAATTAGCAATTATTATTGCGTGAAACGCATTTGCTTGCCCCGGTCATCTGGGTCATTCGGAACACGCCTTTCAGGCATCCTCTCCCAAAACTTCCAGGGCCGATCGGACTTTCCGGGCGGCCCTTTTTTTTGCTTATCTGCCGGGATGTCGCTTCAGGGGCGAGCCTCTGTCATTTAGTATGTTGCACATACCAAAATTCCTGTGGCAACTTGTCGGGAAACCGCCGAAGGCACGAGCCTGCCAGGCTGAACGCACAAAGGGAGATCCATGGCCACGCTTATTGATGGAAAGGCAATTGCCCGCGCCCTCTCGCTGAAGACAGCGCAAGGTGTGGCCGAGATGGTGGCCCAGGGTAGCGAGGCTCCCGGCCTGGCCGTGATCCTCGTCGGCAATGACCCGGCCAGCGAGGTCTATGTCGGCCGCAAGATCAGCCAATGCGCCAAAGTCGGCATTCGCTCGGTCGAGCACCGCCTGCCCGCCACCACCGGCCAGGACGAACTGCTCGCGCTGATTGCCGCGCTCAATGCCGATGCCACCATCGATGGCATCCTCGTCCAGTTGCCGCTGCCCGCCCAGATCGACGCGGGCAAAGTGCTCGACGCGATCAACCCGGCCAAGGATGTCGATGGCTTCCATCCGGTCAATGTGGGCCGCCTGTCGACCGGCACGGGCGGGTTGATCCCCTGCACACCGCTGGGCTGCATGATGCTGCTCGACACGGTGGTGGAGGACTATCGCGGTCTCGACGCTGTCGTCATCGGCAAGTCCAACATCGTGGGCAAGCCCGTGGCGATGCTTCTGCTCGAACGCGAATGCACGGTGACCGTCACCCACATCGCCACGCAGGGCCTTCCTGACATCGTGCGCAAGGCCGATATCGTGGTGGCCGCCGCCGGCGCCCCCGAACTCGTACGAGGCGACTGGGTGAAGCCCGGCGCCATCGTCATCGACGTGGGCATCACCCGCGTGACCAACCCCGATGGCACCACCCGCCTTGTCGGCGATTGCGCCGCCCACGAGATGGACCATGCCCGCGCCGTGACCCCGGTTCCGGGCGGCGTAGGGCCAATGACCATCGCCTGCCTCCTGTCCAACACCCTCCAGGCGGCCAGAACGGCCCGTACGGGTTCATAAGGCCGGTAGAAGGCCTGAGAGGCCAGACACGAAAAAGGCGGTTCGGGACTGACCCGAACCGCCTTTTTTTGGGCCTGTTCTCTTCAGGACAGGCACCCGGAGGCGCCCACCCTCAAGAAGCCCGACCTTACTTCGAAGCCGCGAGGTTGCGGTTGATCCACAGCGCCAGCAGCGTGCAGACCGCGCCCGAAAGCAGGTAGGCACCCGAAGCCAGCAGGCCGTGGTTGGCCGCCAGATACAGCGCCACGTAAGGCGCCAGACCGGCACCGAACAGCCAGGCCAGGTCGCCGGTCAGGGCCGAACCGGTGTAGCGGTGACGCGCTTCGAAGGAGTCGGCAATGGCGCCCGACGACTGCGCGAACGAGAGGCCGAGCAGAACGAAACCGGTCACCATGAACGCGATTTCGCCGTTGACACCGGTCCCCAGCATGGTGGGCGCGAAAGCCGAGAACACGGCAATCGCCGCAGCCGAGGCACCCAGCAGCGTGCGACGGCCCACGCGGTCGGCCAGCGTACCCGAAACCACCATGGCGATCAGGCCGACAGCAGCGGCCACCGCTTCGATGGTCAGGAAGCCGGACGGCTCCTGCGAGGTGAAGATGAAGACCCACGAGAGCGGGAACACGGTGACCATGTGGAACAGCGCGAAGCTGGCGAGCGGCGCGAAGGCACCGATCACGATGGTCTTGCCCTGCTCGCTGATCGTCACCGACGGGCGCTCGGCCACGAGGTCACGGGTTTCGAACAGGTGCTGGTATTCGGGCGACACGACCATGCGCAGACGCGCGAAGAGAGCCACCACGTTGATCGCGAAAGCCACGAAGAACGGGAAGCGCCAGCCCCAGGAGAGGAAGTCTTCAGCCGAGAGCGCCGAAGTCAGGAACGCGAACAGCAGGCTGGCCACGATCAGGCCCGAGGGCGCGCCCAGCTGCGGGATCATCGCATACCAGCCACGCTTTTCCTTCGGCGCGTTGAGCGCGAGGAGCGAGGCCAGACCGTCCCAGGTACCGCCCAGCGAGAAGCCCTGGCCCAGACGCAGCAGCGCGAGCAGCAGGATCGAGGTCTGGCCGATCTCGGCATAGCCGGGCAGGAAGGCGATGGCCGCCGTCGAGCCGCCAAGGCCGAACAGCGCGACAGTCAGCTTGAAACCGCGACCATAGACACGGTCGAGCCACATGAAGAAGATGGTGCCGATCGGACGGGCAACGAACGCGAGCGGAAACAGCGCGAACGAGGCCAGCGTGGCGTTGAGCGGATCAAGGTGCGGGAAGAACACCTTGGGGAACACGAGCACCGAAGCGATCGCGTAGACGAAGAAGTCGAAGAACTCGGAGGTACGACCGATGATCACGCCAATGGCGATCTCGCCGGGCGACACCGGCCCGTGACCGGCGTGTCCGTGGGAATCGGGCCCCTGCCCTTCGTGGTGGTCGACTACGGCAGCAGTCATGGGTGACACAAACTCCTTGGATTCCCCGGCGTTTTTCACAAACGCCGGGGAACGGCAATTGCAAAGGCGCCGGATGGCCGACCGCCGGACGGCAGCCTGCCTTTGTTTTCCCTATTGTCTTGAGCCAGCGCAAAAGGGATTGGACAAAATGTCCTATCGTTTGCACGCTCCACCGCTTCTAGGGCCCCATTCATGCGTGCGAAACTCTTGAATCGGGCGCGCCTGCTGCGCTGCGCCATCGTCCCGCTCCTGGCCCTGCCGCTTGCCGGCTGCGACTGGGTTGTTCTCAACCCCTCGGGCGACGTGGCGCGCCAGCAGGGCGATCTTGTCATAATCGCCACCTTGCTGATGCTGCTTATCGTCGTGCCCGTCATGGCCGCCGTTGGCGTGTTTGCATGGCGGTATCGTGCCGGGAATACCCAGGCCCGTTACGAACCCGAATGGAGCCATTCCACTCAACTCGAACTGATGATCTGGGCAGCTCCCCTGCTCATCATCATCGCTCTGGGCGCCGTGACCTGGGTCGGCACCCATCTTCTGGACCCCTACCGTTCGCTCTCGCGCGTCGACGCGCAGACCCCGCTTGCCGCCAATGCCAAGCCGGTCAATGTCGAAGTCGTCTCACTCGACTGGAAGTGGCTGTTCATCTATCCCGAACAGAACATCGCCACCGTCAATGAACTGGTTGTTCCGGCGAACCGCCCGCTGCGTTTCCGCCTGACCTCCTCGACCGTGATGAACGCTTTCTACGTCCCCGAACTGGCCGGCATGATCTACACCATGCCCGGCATGGAAACGAAGCTTCACGCCGTGTTCAACAAGGAAGGTACCTTCAAGGGTATCTCCTCGCACTACAGCGGTGCGGGCTTCTCGCAGATGCACTTCGTGACCCGCTCGGTCTCCGACCAGGACTTCAATGCCTGGGTCGCTTCGGTGAAGGCTGACAAGTCGGCCACCACCCTCGACCGCGCCGCCTACCTCCAGCTCGACAAGCCCAGCGTCGCCGAGCCGGTGCGTCACTACGCCACGGTTTCTCCCACCCTGTTCGATGCCGTCGTCGACCTGTGCGTCCAGCCTGGCCGCATCTGCCAGAGCCAGATGGCCATGATCGACGCCAAGGGCGGTGTGAGCAAGGAAGCCGCACGGCTCAACGTTGCCGCGCTCACTTACGACAAATCGGGCCGCGCGGCTGCCACGACCATTCTGCCCGGCAGCGTGGTTGCCCAGACCGACCGTTTCGTGAAGGCCTATTGCAGCGACAACCGTCCGATGTCCGCACCCAGCGGCGAGACGGCTGCGCCCAAGACGCTCGACCACCTGCGTGGTGCCGGTGTCAGCCTGGCCAATTCGCAGCTCCAGCCCGCCTCGTGAGAGGCGGGCCTGGCCCCTCTTATTTGATTACGCCGCGCCAGACCCGTTCCGGCCCTGCCATTTCTGACCGATGGATACCGCGATGACCGCTGTCCCCCTTCCAGCCACTGCCCCGCCGCAGTGGACACCGCTCCTGGGAAGAATTTCCCTTGAGCAGCTTCCCTTCCTCCACGAGCCCATCGTGGCCGCCACGTTTGCGGGTGTGATCCTTGGCGGGATCGCACTGGTGGGCGTGCTCACCTATTTCCGCCTCTGGGGCTATCTCTGGAAGGAGTGGTTCACCAGCGTCGATCACAAGAAGATCGGGATCATGTACATGATCCTGGGTCTGGTCATGTTCGTGCGCGGCTTTGCCGACGCGCTGATGATGCGCCTCCAGCAGGCGCTGGCCTTCAACGGCAGCCAGGGTTACCTCAACCCGCATCACTTCGACCAGGTCTTCACCGTTCACGGCGTGATCATGATCTTCTTCGCGGCCATGCCGTTCGTCACTGGTCTGATGAACTACGTGGTTCCGCTCCAGATCGGTGCGCGCGACGTGTCCTTCCCGTTCCTCAACAACTTCAGCTTCTGGATGACCACGGGCGGCGCCGTGCTGGTCATGGCCTCGCTGTTCCTTGGTGAGTTCGGGCAGACCGGCTGGCTGGCGTTCCCGCCCCTTTCGGGCGCGACCTACAGCCCCGGTGTCGGCGTCGACTACTACATCTGGTCGCTTCAGGTGGCCGGTGTGGGCACTACCCTGTCGGGCATCAACCTGCTCGCCACGATCATCAAGATGCGCGCGCCTGGCATGACCATGATGCGCATGCCGGTCTTCACCTGGACCGCGCTGTGCACCAACGTCCTGATCATCGCCTCCTTCCCGGTGCTGACCGCCGTTCTCGTGCTGCTCTCGCTCGACCGTTACGTGGGGACCAACTTCTTCACCAACGACTTCGGCGGCAGCCCGATGATGTACGTGAACATGATCTGGATCTGGGGTCACCCGGAAGTGTACATCCTGATCCTGCCGATCTTCGGCGTGTTCTCGGAAATCACCTCGACCTTCTCGGGCAAGCGCCTGTTCGGCTATACCTCGATGGTCTACGCGTCCATCGTCATCACCATCCTCTCCTACCTCGTCTGGCTGCACCACTTCTTCACCATGGGTTCGGGTGCCAGCGTCAACAGCTTCTTCGGGATCACCACCATGGTCATCTCGATCCCGACCGGGGCCAAGCTGTTCAACTGGCTCTTCACCATGTACCGTGGCCGCATCCGCTACGAACTGCCGATGATGTGGACCATCGCGTTCATGTTCACCTTCACCATCGGTGGCATGACCGGCGTTCTGCTCGCCGTTCCCCCGGCCGACTTCGTTCTCCACAACTCGCTGTTCCTCATCGCCCACTTCCACAACGTGATCATCGGCGGCGTCGTCTTCGGCACCTTCGCGGCGATCAACTACTGGTGGCCCAAGGCGTTCGGCTTCAAGCTGAACAAGTTCTGGGGCATGGTCAGCTTCTGGTGCTGGGTCCCCGGCTTCTGGCTGGCGTTCACCCCGCTCTACATGATGGGCCTGATGGGCGTGACCCGTCGTACCCGCGTGTTCGACGATCCCAGCCTCCAGCCCTACTTCATCGTCGCCCTGCTCGGCGCCCTGCTGATCGGTGCGGGTATCGCCGCCATGGTCATCCAGTACGGTGTGTCGATCTGGAAGCGTGAAGCCCTTGCCGACAAGACCGGTGGCGACCCCTGGAATGGCCGCAGCCTCGAATGGTCGACCAGCTCGCCCCCGCCGAACTACAACTTCGCGTTCACCCCGATCGTCCACGACCTGGATGCCTGGGCCGACATGAAGCAGGCCAAGGTCGGTCGTCCGACCGAAGGCTACCGCCCGATCCACATGCCCCGCAACACGGGCGCCGGTGTGGTCCTGGCTGGTCTGAGCACGATCCTTGGCTTCGGTCTGATCTGGCACATCTGGTGGATCGCCGCCCCGGCCCTCGTGGCGCTGATCCTGGGCAGCATCATCCATACCTTCAACTACAAGCGCGATTACCACATTCCCGTCGATGTCGTCGCCGCCAAGGAAGCGGAACGCACGGCTGAACTGGAACGCCTTGGCAAGACCCAGGGAGCCGCTGCATGAGCGACGCCACCCATCACGACGTCTCGGGCGTCCCCAGCAAGCTGGGGCGCTACTGGGACCTGAACGAGCATGACCACCCCGAGGGCCACAGCACCATGCTGGGCTTCTGGGTCTACCTGATGAGCGACTGCCTCATCTTCGCCATGCTCTTTGCCGCTTTCGGCGTGCTCGGTGGCAACTATGCCGCCGGGCCCGGCCCGAAGGAACTGTTCGAGCTGCCGCTGGTGGCTGTGAACACCTCGATGCTGCTGTTCTCGTCGATCACCTATGGCTTTGCCATGCTGGCGATGCAGCGCGGTTCGGTCTCGCAGACCCAGATGTGGCTGCTGGTCACCGCCGTTTTCGGCGCGGCCTTCCTGTCGATCGAACTCTACGAATTCTCGAACCTGATCCACGAAGGTGCAACGCCCCAGCGCAGCGCGTTCCTCTCGGCCTTCTTCACGCTGGTCGGCACCCACGGTCTCCACGTGACCTTCGGCCTGATCTGGCTGTTCACGATGGTCGTGCAGGTTTCGCGCAAGGGCCTGATCCAGGCCAACAAGCGTCGCCTGATGTGCCTGTCGCTGTTCTGGCACTTCCTCGACGTCGTGTGGATCGGCGTCTTCACCTTCGTCTACCTGATGGGGATGCTGCGATGAGCGCTCTCAACCACACCGATCACGGGCACACCGATCATGGTCACGGCGACCATGTCCACCATCACGAAGAAGCCCATGGTTCCATGCGCGACTACGTGATCGGCTTCGTGCTCTCGGTCATCCTGACGGCGATCCCCTTCGCCATCGTCATGGGCGGCCTGATCACCGACCATCACACCGCCGCTCTCGTCATCGCGGGCTTCGCCGCGGTGCAGATCGTCGTCCACATGGTCTACTTCCTGCACATGAACGGCAAGGCCGAAGGGGGCTGGAACCTGCTGGCCCTGATCTTCACCGGCGTCGTCGTGCTGATCATTCTCTCGGGCTCGCTGTGGGTCATGTATCACATGAACACCAACATGATGCCCATGGGCGCGGAACAAGCCGCGCAGATGGACTGATCAAACCCATGAAAACGGGCAGTTCCCCCACACGGCGGGTGCTGCCCGTTTTCGTTCTGCTGGTGTTCATGGGCCTGTTCCTGGCCCTGGGCACCTGGCAGGTCAGGCGCCTCGCCTGGAAAGAGGCGCTGATTGCCGACGTGGACCGGGCGCTCCACGCCGCGCCAATTGCTCCGGCCGCACTTCCTGCCGGCGATGTCGCCCCCTTCTCCTATCATCGCCTGATCCTCTCGGGCCATTTCCTGCCCCAAGCCACTGTCCTCGTCACGGCGACCAGCCCACTGGGCAACGGCTATTGGGTCATGGTCCCGCTTGCCGCGCACCAAGGTGGCGTGCCGGTCTGGATCAACCGCGGCTTCGTGCCGCTGGGCACCCGTCTTGATGCGGCCCGCAGCGCCGTCCCCACCGGGGACGTGAGCGTGACCGGCCTGCTGCGTCCGAGTGAACCCAAAGGCACCCTGTTTCGCGCCAACCGCCCGTCCGACGAGCGCTGGTACGCGCGCGACCTTCCGGTCATGGCCGCCACCCGCCATCTGGGCACCGAGCCGCGCTATTTCGTCGACGCGCAGAGCGAGACCCCGCGCCCCACCGTGGCGCCCGTGCCGGTGCCGGGCCTGACGGTCATCGCCTTCCCCAACAACCACCTGTCCTACGCGCTGACCTGGTTTGCTCTGGCGGCCCTCTCGCTTGCCGCGACAATCGTGGTATGGCGCAAGGCTCGATGACCCCCACAAACCAGATACCCGGCCAGCTCCCCGGCCAGACGCCCGCTCCTCGCTCCATCTACCCCGCCGCCAGCGCCCGCAACATGGCGCTGCTGGTCCAGTTGCGCTGGGTCGCCGCCGCCGGACAACTGATCGCCATCTGGGTGAGCGTCTCGGTGCTCGGCCTCCGGCTCGAAATCGCGCCGCTGGTCGCCGTTCCGGTGCTGATGATCGTGATCAACGGCATCACCCTCCTGCTCGACCGGGGACGCGTGGGCTACAGCCACGTCGAACTGCTCGGCGCGCTCACGCTCGACATGCTGGCACTGGCCTGGCAGATCTATTTCAGCGGCGGCACGGCCAACCCGTTCACGTTCCTGTTCCTGATGCAGATCGTCATCGGTGCCATCCTGCTCCCCCCCAGCTGGAGCGGCATCGTGGCAGGCATGGCCGCGCTGATCGTCGCGCGCCTCGCCTTTGCGCACCGTCCGGTAATCCTTCCGGCAGGCACGTTCGACGGCTACATGGAGCTGTTCCAGCTCGGCAACCTCGTGTGCTTCCTGCTCATGGCCGTGCTGCTGGTGTTCTTCGTGATCCGCATGGACCGCAACCGCCGCCAGAGCGAGGCGGCGCTCGCCACGCTGCGCCAGGAAGCCGCCGAGGAACAGCACATCGTGCGCCTTGGCCTGCTGGCCTCGGGCGCGGCCCATGAACTGGGCACGCCGATGGCCACGATGTCGGTGATTCTGGGCGACTGGCAGCGCCATCCGGCCATCGCCGCCGACCCGGACTTGCGCGACGAGGTCCAGGACATGGCCTCCGAGCTCAGGCGCTGCAAGGCGATCCTCTCGGGCATCCTGATGAGCGCGGGCGAAGCGCGCGGCGACAACCCGCAGATCACCACGCTGGGCGAATTCCTCGGCACGATCGCCGACGAATGGAACGAGCGCTGCCACGGTGCCGTCCATTTCATCAACAAGGTCGAGAGCGAGCGCCCCATCGTGGCCGACCCGGCGCTGCGCCAGATCATCGGCAACGTAATCGACAACGCCCTCGAAGTTTCGCCCCATCTTGTCGAATTCCGGGCAGAAATGGATGGCGGAGACATCCGCTTGACCGTACTGGACCGGGGACCGGGTTTCGCCCCCGAGATGCTCGCCTCGTTCGGGCGCCCCTACAACTCCACCAAGGGCCGCGAGGGCGGCGGGCTGGGGCTGTTTCTGGTGGTGAACGTGATCCGCAAGCTGGGCGGCCGCGTCGAAGTGAACAACCGGACGACGGGCGGTGCCGTGGTGCGGTTGGTTATCCCAATGGCCTCGCTGGCCTATCGCACCGGGGAATGATGATGGATGATCCCGCAAGCAACCAGCCCGAAAAAAGCCCGGCATGGGACGATGACGTCCCCCACCTGGTGATCGTCGAGGACGATCCGGCCTTCGCGCGCACCTTGCGCCGCTCGTTCGAACGGCGTGGCTATCTGGTCGATCCTGCGGCAACCCCGGACGAACTCGAAGCCCTGCTCGACGCACGCGATTACCAGTTCGCGGTGGTCGACCTCAAGCTGGGCACGGGTTCGGGGCTGACTTGCGTGCAGATGCTGGCTGAACGCGATCCTGAGACCCGCATCGTCGTGCTCACCGGCTTCGCCTCGATCTCGACGGCGGTCGAAGCGATCAAGCTGGGCGCGTCTCACTATCTGGCCAAGCCCGCCAATACCGACGACATCGAGGAAGCCTTCGGTCGCGTCGGCGGCGATCCGACCGTCCCGCTCGACACGCGCAAGACGTCGATCAAGACGGTCGAATGGGAATATATCCATTCCACCCTCGTCGAATGCGATTTCAACATCTCCGAGGCCGCGCGTCGCCTGGGCATGCACCGCCGCACGCTGGCCCGCAAACTCGAAAAGCGCCCCTTGCGCTGATCTCCTGAGGCGAAGGAAAGACTGCTCTCCTTCGCCTCGGATTGGGCACCTCAGGCCGCCAGCCCGCGCACCCGCAACAGAGCCCCCGGATCGGGCGCCTGCCCCCGGAATGCCACGTAATTGTCCATGGCTCCGCGGCCGCCACCCTGCGAGAGCACTTCGCGGCGGAAGGCCTGTCCCAGTTCGCCCTGCCGCTCGGGCGCGGCAGCAAACTGTTCGTAGGCGTCCGACGAGAGCAGTTCGGCCCAGAGGTACGAATAATAGCCCGCCGCATAGCCACCGGCGAAAATGTGGCTGAAGGCATGGGCAAAGCGGTTCCATGCCGGATAGCGAACCACTGCCACTTCGGCGCGCACCGCGTCGAGCATGGCCTGAACATCGGGCGCCTCGCCCGCGGCCACATGCAACCGCATGTCGAACAGCGCGAACTCGATCTGGCGCAGGACCGCCAGCGCGCCCATGAAGCCACGCGCCGCGTCGAGCCGGGCGATCAGGTCGTCGGGCAGTGGCTCGCCAGTCTCGACATGGGCCGAGGCGGCCTTGAGCACGCGGGCATCGAATGCAAAGTTTTCAAGGAACTGGCTGGGCAGTTCGACCGCATCCCATTCCACCCCGCTGATCCCGCCGATCGAAGGCAGGTCGCCCTCGCCCAGCAGATGGTGGAGGCAGTGCCCCATCTCGTGGAACAGCGTCACCACGTCGCTGTGCTGGAGCAGGACCGGCTGGCCCGGCGCGGGCGGCGCGAAATTGGTGACCAGATAGGCCATCGGGATCTGCGCCTGCGCGCCCGCGCGGCTCGGCGAGCGGCACACGTTCATCCACGCCCCGCCGCGCTTGCCCTCGCGGGCAAAGAAATCGGCATGAAGGCGGGCAAAGGGCGCGTCCTCACCCGCGCGGAACAGGGCAAAGGCCCGCACGTCGCCATGCCACAGCCCTTGCGCGGGCTCCTCGCGCACGCGCACGCCGAACAGGTGCTCGACATGGTCGAACAGCGCCGCCAGCACGCGTTCGAGCGGCAGGTAGCGGCGCACTTCCGACTGGTCGAGCGCATGGCGGGCAAGCCGTGCGCGCTCGCTGGCATAGGCCATGTCCCAGGGCTCAAGGCTCTCGATGCCCAGTTCGGCGCGGGCGAAGGCGGCAAGATCGGCCAGTTCGGCCTCGGCCAGCGGACGCGCCCGGCGGGCCAGATCGAGCAGGAAGGCCTCGACCTCCTGCGGGCTCCCGGCCATCTTGGTCGCCAGCGAGAGCGCGGCGGCGTTGTCCTGTCCGAGCAGTCGGGCCGAAGCGGCGCGCAAGGCCAGCAACTGATCCATGCGCGGCCCGTTGTCGAACTGTCCGGCATGCGGCCCCTGATCCGAGGCGCGCGTGGCATAGGCCTGCTGGACCTGCTCGCGCAGCGCACGGTCCTGCGCGTACGTCAGGATCGCAATGACCACGGGCGCATGAAGCGTGATCATCCAGCCTTCTTCGTGCCCCTTGGAGCGCGCCATTGCGGCCATTCCGGCCAGATCGGCCTCGGGCACCCCGGCCAGACGTGCAGCGTCGGTGATGTGGAGGGTCCAGGCCTCGGTCGCATCCATCACGGCATTGGCATATTCGGTGGTCAGGCGGCCCTGCTCGATCTGGTTTTCGGCAAACGCGCGGGCCTCCTCGCCATCGAGCGCGACGCCCGAGAGTTCGAAATCACGCAAGGCCAGCTCGCGCGCACGGGCGGCCAGCGGATCGAGCGAGGCCGGATCGATCGCGCGGATCGCCTCGTAGAGCGCGCGGTCCTGTCCGACAGCGGCAAAATGCGCGGCCACCAGCGGCTGCGCCTGCGCATGGGCGGCGCGCAGTTCGGGGGTATTGGTCACCGCGAGCAGGTGGCCGACCGTGCGCCATGCCTCGCCAAACCGGCGGTCGGCCTCTTCCTTGTCGGCCAGCATCGCCGGATCGCCCGCGCGTGCGGTAAAGGCCGCCATGGCCGCGCCGTGGTCGGCGATCAGGCTGGTCACCGCCGGAACGATCTCCTCGGGACGGATGGCGGCGAAGGCAGGCTGGCCGTGGGGCGCAAGCAAGGCAAAATCGAGGTCGGTCGCGGCAGCTTGGGTCATGGAAAAGTTCGCGGCTCCAGTCTGTGTCCTGATCTCCAAGATAGGAAGCCCGCGCGGTTTGTCTGCCCCGTCGGGACGCGCGGGCGCGATTATTTTGTGCGCAAACCCGCCCCGCGCACCGCCTCGTCGAGAAAATCGGCCACCGCCCGCACCCGTGGCAGGCGCCGCAATTCGGCATGGACGACCAGCCAATAGGCCCGCTGCGGGGCGGTTGCCGGCAGGATACGCACGAGTTGCGGATCATCGCGCGCGGCAAATTCATGCAACAGGCCGATCCCGCCCCCCGCGCGCACAGCAGCCAGTTGCACGGTTGCCGAGGTGCAGCGGAATTGCCCGACAAGGCCCGGCGCCACTTCGTCGAGATAGCGCAGTTCGGGAAAGTCGATCAGGTCGTCGATATAGGAAATCAGCCGGTGCGCGGCCAGGTCGGCGATGGTTTCGGGCTGGCCATGCTCGGCCAGATAGCCCGGCGAGGCATAGAAGCCGACGGTGAACTGCCCGAGCATCCGCGCATAGAGCCGCCCGCGCGGGGGCCGCTTGAGGGTCACGGCCAGATCGGCCTCGCGCTGCGAAAGGCTGACCGTGCGGCTTTCGGGCGCAAGCTCGAGTTCGATGCGCGGGTGACGGGCCATGAAGGCACCGATGCGCGGGGCCAGCAGATAGGTGCCAAACGCGGCAGGCGTCGCCACGCGCACGGTGCCGGTCAGGGCATTGTCGACCCCGCCGAGCGCGCTGTCGGCGGCCTGGGTCTCGGCCTCGATCCGTTCGGCATGGAGCAGGAGCGCGCGCCCCGCCTCGGTCAGCCGCGCCCCGCTGGGCGAGCGGTCGACCAGCCTTGCCCCGAGCCCCTGTTCGAGCCCGTCGATCCGGCGCGAGACTGTCGAATGATCGAGCCCGAGCGCGCGCGCCGCTCCCGTCAACCGGCCATGGCGCGCCACTTCGAGGAATATCCGCAAATCGTCCCAATGCCTGATCCGCATGTTTCCCCGAGCCCCGCCCGTTGTGCAAATTCGCACAGCCTGTTTGGCGAAATTGCCGCTATCATGATATTTGCACACGATCTAGGCCATGGCCAACCGCCCCGTTCGTACCGGAGAGTTCCCATGCGCCAGATCGACCATTTCCTGAACGGCCAGACCGTTCCCGCCACTTCGGGCCGCACGAGCCCGGTCTACGATCCCTGCACCGGCGCGATCCAGGCGCAAGTGGGGCTGGCCAGCCTCGACGACATCGAGCAGGCTGTCGCCCTCGCGCAGGCCGCCCAGCCCGCCTGGGCCGCGCTCAACCCGCAGCGCCGCGCACGCGTCATGTTCGAGTTCAAGCGCCTGATCGAACGCGACATGGACAAGCTGGCCTTCGTCCTCTCGGCCGAACACGGCAAGGTCATCGCCGACAGCAAGGGCGACATCCAGCGCGGCCTCGAAGTGATCGAGTTCGTCTGCGGCGTGCCCCATCTCCAGAAGGGCGACTATACCGAGGGCGCCGGGCCGGGGATCAATGTCTATTCGATGCGCCAACCGCTCGGCGTGGTGGCCGGGATCACCCCGTTCAACTTCCCTGCGATGATCCCGCTGTGGATGGCCGGGCCCGCGCTGGCCACTGGCAATGCCTTCATCCTCAAGCCCTCGGAACGCGATCCCTCGGTGCCCAACATGCTGGCGGAGCTGTTCCTGGAAGCAGGTGGCCCGCTCGGCGTGTTCAATGTCATCCATGGCGACAAGGTGGCCGTCGATACGCTGCTCGACCATCCCGCGATCAAGGCGGTCAGTTTTGTCGGTTCGTCCGACATCGCCCAGTATGTTTACCAGCGCGGCGCAGCGGCGGGCAAGCGCATGCAGTGCATGGGCGGGGCCAAGAACCACGGCATCGTCCTGCCCGACGCCGATTTCGACCAGGTGGTCAGCGACATTCTGGGCGCGGCCTATGGCTCGGCGGGCGAACGCTGCATGGCCCTCCCGGTCGTCGTGCCCGTCGGCGAAAAGACCGCCGATGAACTGCGCGAACGCCTGATCAGGGGGATCGCCGGGCTCAAGGTCGGCGTGTCGACCGACCCGCAGGCGCATTATGGCCCCGTCGTCTCGGCCCAGCACAAGGCGCGGATCGAAGCCTATATCCAGATGGGTGTCGACGAAGGCGCGGACCTCGTCCTCGACGGGCGCGGGTTCACCCTGCCCGGCCACGAGGAAGGGTTCTTCCTTGCCCCCACGTTCTTCGACCGCGTGACCGCCACGATGAAGACCTATCAGGACGAAATCTTCGGCCCGGTCCTCCAAATGGTCCGCGCGGCCAATGTCGAGGAGGCCATCGCGCTGGCCAGCGACCATCCCTATGGCAACGGCGTGGCGATGTTCACCCGCAACGGGGCTGCCGCCCGTGCCTTTGCCGCGCAAGTGCAGGTGGGCATGGTCGGCATCAACGTGCCGATCCCGGTTCCGGTCGCCTATCACAGCTTCGGCGGGTGGAAGCGCTCGGGCTTTGGCGATCTCAACCAGTATGGCATGGACGGCATCCGCTTCTTTACCCGCACCAAGACGGTCACCCAGCGCTGGCCCGACACGGCAGACGGCGTGATCGACCAGAGCTTCGTGATCCCCACGATGCGCTGAGGGCTCCCCGGCCATGATCTGCAAGAGGCGCCGGGCAGGACGATCCGGCGCCTCTTGCGCCCAATGGGAGGGGCTCTTTCCCGGCGAAAACTGGACTCAGGCCAAGCCGGGCCTATAATTACATCCATAATGAACAAAATTGAATCCGGCGACGTCAGTGGGGTCGCATGCACCAGTGGCCGCGGACGTCCCCGGCAGTTCGACCCCGACGCGGCCCTCGTGGCCGCGCTCAAGGTGTTCTGGGCAAGGGGATACGAAGGTGCCTCGCTGTCCGAACTGACCGAAGCTATGGGCATCACCCGGCCCAGCCTCTATGCCTGCTTCGGCAACAAGGAAGCCCTGTTTCGCAAGGCCCTGGACTTGTACGAGAACAGCCAGCTGGTCTTCGTGCGCGAGGGGCTGGCGCAACCCAATTCACGCCAGGCCGTCGAGGATGTCCTGCGCCGTGCGCTCGTGCTGCTGACCGGGGGATCGTCTCACCGGGCCTGTTTCGGCGTGATGAGCGCCGTGGCTTGCAGCACGTTCGACGAATCGATGCGAACCGAAGTGATCGCCCGGCGCGCGGCCTATGACCAGGAATTCATCACGCGGTTCCGCCGCGCCGAGATCGAGGGCGACTTGCCCGAAGGACAGACCGCAGAATCGATGGCCGCCTATGTGCTTTGCGTTCTCAATGGCTTGAGCGTCATGGCCAGTTCTGGCGCCAGCCACGAGCAACTGCATCTGGTGGCCAGCACCGCGCTCAGCCTGTGGAAGGCGAATTGACCGCGCCCGCCAGGATCGTACAGTCGAGGCCTGCTGCATGGATACCCGATGGTATATTAGCGGTTGACGCCCCATCGGAGCGTTTCTATACCGATTGGTACTGAATGCTTGCAGGCCAAGCCGGCCCCCCTCCTATTTGCCGGCGCCCCTCCCCCCCGATGGTCTCGCGGGTGTTCAGCCTGCGATGCGTGCCCTGCGCATCGGTCAAAGACCGGTAAAAATCCTGGCTTTGCATGATCGAAGCCGATTGTTCCGGAAATGGCGCCGGTTCCGTCCTGGCGCGCTCGTGCCCGCTTGCGCGTGATGACGGAACCGGAACCGCCCTTCACCGAGCCTCCCCCTTTTCCGCCCCCCCCTCTTTGATCCTCCACAGTTTTCCGGCTCATCCCCGCGCTTGCCCTGCGAATAGGGGCCCGACTCTGCGCACGCAGCTTCGCCTTGCGCCCAGGGGCCACCACCGGACATCCGCGCGCACCAATTATCCCATCCATTGTGGTTGCTTTGGCTCGTTTCACCGCTTTTCCGCAGCATCCATCCACAGGATCGTCCCTGCGCCCGGACGAGGGCCTCGCCCGATACGGGGCTGGCCGCAAAATGCGGCCCAAGGCCTCCTTCCCGGCCCCTTGCCGGAAGCGGAGAGCAGTTGCGCATGCGACAATGCCGCATCGCAACAAACTGGACCAAAAGCCCTTTGCATCAGGCTGGATTGCCCCGCGCTGCACTGCGGCCTCAGCGCGGTCCCGGCTGCAAGGGGAACAGAATCGCCGCCCCGCCGCGTGCCATGGGGCCCGGCCCGCTGCCGGTATTCACGATGCCCGCACATGGCTGCCATTCCACGGCGGTTTTCCCGTGCCGGCCCCTCTCATCAACCGTTAAATGTGGTTCGAAACGACGTAAAACCACGGTTCTTCGCGTGTCATGCGATTTACAGCGCGCAAATCTGGCGTTAGGCCCCACCCAGAATTTTGGAGAAACGCTACCATGAACACTACTGAACTTGTCGATGCCGTCGCCGCCAGCCAGGGCATTGCCAAGGCCGAAGTGCGCAAGACGGTCGACGCCGTGTTTGCCGCGATCGCGGAAGCCGCTGCCAAGGGCGAAGAAATCTCGCTGAACGCATTCGGCAAGTTCAAGGTCAAGGACGTGCCGGCCCGCGAAGGCCGCAACCCCTCGACCGGCGAACCGATCCAGATCGCTGCTTCGCGCAAGCTCAGCTTCGCGCCCGCCAAGGCGCTGAAGGACAAGCTGAACGGCTGATCGCCGCGCTGGCTTTCTCTCGGAAAGGCGTTTCGTGGATTTCGACGACCAGATGCGTCGCTATTTCGGTGTGACCGATCCTGCATCGGCCACACCGGAGGCCATGGCCGCCGGCATGGAACGCCTTTCCGTGGAGTTTGGCCTGGAGACCGATCCGGGCCGACGCTTCGCGATGTGGGCGCTCATGCACATCCTGGGCAATGCGCCTGATCTCGACGTGGCCTTCCCCGATCCGGGTGAACGCGACGCGGCCCGCAATTTCATGGACATGCTGGACCAGATCGCCGCGGGCCTGCCCCAAGGGTAAGCCGGTTTACGGCTGCGCCCTGATCTCCAGCACCTCGATGGCCTCGGCCTTCCCCGCAAAATCGACCCGTTCGCCCTCTTCGGCGCCCATGATCGCGCGCGCCAGCGGCGCGGCATAGGCCAGCAGGCCCGAGGCCGGATCGGCTTCGTCGTCGCCCACGATGGTCACCACGCGCTCGCGCCCGTTCATCGACAGGCGCACCCGACAGCCGAATTCCACGGTTGTGCCATCGGGCACGGGCATGACTTGCGCGCTGGCCTGCCGCGTGCGCCAATAGCGCAACTCGCGGCGGATCGCCTTCACGGCCTCGTCCTCGCTGCCGGCTTGCTGCGCAGGCAATCTGGCCAGAAGATCGGCCAGCCCCGCCTCGCGCCGGGCGACTTCCTCCTGAATCAGCGCAAGGCCGCGCGCGGTCACCAGATTGGGGCCCGGCGGGATCGGCAGTTCGAAACGCGGTTCGAGATGTTCGTCGTCGCTCTCGCGCCGGAATGCCACGCTCATGCCGTGCCTCCCTCGCCCTCGGCTCCATCGCCGCCAGCGGTCCATTCTTCCATGTCGGGTTCCTCGCCGATCAGCGCAAGCCCGTGGGCAATCGAGGTCAGTTCCTCGCCGCTTTCGATGCGCCCCTCGCCAAAACGCTCGACGAACAGGCGCCGGACGGCCGGGATCAGCGACGAACCACCGGTCAGGAAGACATGGTCGACCTCGTGCGCGGCGACACCGGCACGGGCCAGCGCGACATCGACAGTCTGGGCGATCCGCTCCAGATCAGGGGCGATCCAGCTCTCGAACTCGGCGCGGGTCACCTGCGCATGGAGCGTCAGGTTCTCGTTCTCGAAGGCGAGCGTCGCACTTTCCTCGCCCGAGAGCGCGCGCTTGAGGCGGCCCACCGCCTCATAGAGCGGATAGCCCAGTTCCTTGTCGACGACCGCGATCATGCGGTCGATGGCTGCCGGATCGGTCGCCGCACGGCGCAGGCGGGCCAGTTCCTCCAGCGTGCGCCGGTTGCGCATCAGGGCCAGACGCGACCAGTCGCCGAAATCGGTGAAATGCCCGTCGGGAATGTCGACCAGCTTGTCGAACGAACGATAGGTGCCGCCCTTGCCCAGGATCGGCAGGACCAGCTTGTCCATGATGCGGTAATCGAACCGGTCCCCGGCCAGCCCGATCCCCGCCGAGCCAAGCGGCTGGCAGCGGCGCGCCGTGCCCGCCGGCGCCACCCGCACGAGCGAGAAGTCGCTCGTACCGCCGCCGAAGTCGGCCACCAGCAGCGTGGCCGCGCGCGACAGGCGCCGGGCAAAGCTGAACGCCGCCCCCAGCGGTTCGTAGACATAGTGTACCGGGCGCCCGAGGCTGGCGAACATCGCGTCATAGCGCCTGCGCGCAAGCGCCTCGTCGGGCCGGGCGCCGACAAAGCGGACTGGACGCCCGACGACGACCCGTGCGGGCAGGCTGGCCAGCGCCTGCCCGCCACAGCGCACCAGATGGCGCAGGAAAATCTCGCCCAGTTCCTCGAACCGCAGGCGCTTCTCGAACAGGTTCGCGTGCTCGAATGTCGGGCTTGCCGCCACCGACTTGAACGACTGGAGAAAGCGGCTCCCTTGCGGAAAATCGAGAAATTCGGCGATGGCCCAGGGACCGGCGGCATGGGCCAGACTGCCTCGCGGACCATCGTCCTGCCAGAAGCACAGCGCCGTGCGAAAAACCTTCGCGAGGCCTTCGGGCGTGGTGAAATCGACAAGTGCGGCGTCGGGCACCCCTTCGGGACCGGCCATGCTGCGCGCGATGACCGAATTGGTAGTGCCGAAGTCGATCCCGACCGCTCCGGGTGCCGGCGAGTGAGCGGCCATGGACGCCATCTTCCTATCTCCTCTTCAGGGCGGGGGCCTATGACAGGGGCCGGCCACCTGTGCAAGCAACGGATGGGACTGGAATGCGGGTGGACAGAACACCGGTTCGGCGCGCAAAAGCCCGCGATGCCCGTTTCCTATACACTCGACGCCAGTGCCGAAGCGATTGGCCGGGCGCTGAACGCCGATCCGGCGGGCGACGTCTGGTCAGGCGGGACACTCCACGCCGGAAGCTATGCCCCGGTCGTGCTGCGCGGGAGCGACGGGCGCCGACGCCTCGTCCCCCGCCAATGGGGCGTGCCCCCGCCACCGCCGCACACCATGGCCACGCGCCATGTCGTCACCACCTTGCGCAATATCGAAAGCCCGTTCTGGATCGGCACCTTGCGCCACCCGCGCATGCGCTGCCTGGTCCCCGCGACTCACTTTCTGGCAAGCCGTCCCCGCCACGGTGCCCCGCGCTGGTGGGCCGCCGCGCCGCAGGAAGGCGGGGATGGCGCGATCATGGCCTTTGCCGGGGTCTGGCGCGATTCCGAAGTGCCCAGCTTTGCCATTGTCACCGTTGCGCCCGATGGCCTCTCGGGCCCGGACGACCTGCCCGCCGTGGTGCCCCTGGTGCTCTCGCCCGCCGAACAGGAGCGCTGGCTCACGCAGGAATGGAGCAAGGCCGAAGCCCTGGTGCGCCCCCTTCATCCCGACCGGATCCGCCCCCTGGGCACGCCCTGAAATGGCCCGGAGCATGATTTGGCAAGAATGAGGACAAAGTACGACAAATTCGTACAATTCTTCGGCGCGGTTTGTTGCTAGCTTCTGTGTTGCAGCGTGCAGAGGAGGGGCCGCAAATGCCTCAAACCTTGCGAGCACTGCACAAACGTCTGAAATTCACACGAAAACTCTCGCCTCGTGCAAGAACTTCGCGGTGAAGAAGACAAATTTTATGACAAACTGAGTTTTTTTCGGAAACCGACCTTGGCTTTGAGCGTTTCCTGTTCCAGTGGGGGGCCTCGCGGACCGACACGTCACATCGGACCCGGGCCTTCGAACCCGGCTCCCAGAAACAGGGCGATCATCTGGATCGAGCGGCAATGAAACTGGACTTCATGCATCAGGGCGGCGGAGTGACCAAGCTCCACGCCAGGGACTTCGCGCCCAGCGAGGACAACCATCCGATCCCGCGGGTCGGGGTGATCAGCAACCCGCGCAGCCACCGCAATCGCGGGCGGGCGCGCCCTACGGCCCTGCCCGAAGCCTATGTGATCAAACGCGAGCCTTCGTCGCGCAACGAATTGGTGAGCGTTCTCACGCAGTTCGTCAACGAAGGAGTCGAACTGATCGTCATCGACGGTGGCGACGGGACCGTGCGCGATGTGCTCAGCGTCGCCTATGGCGTCTATCGTGGCAAGTTGCCGCGCATCGCGGTGATCCCCTCGGGCAAGACCAATGCCCTCGCCTACGATCTGGGCCTGCCCTCGCACTGGAACCTGGGCGATGCCATCGCGGCCCATACGGCCGACCATACGATCGACCGCGCGCCGATCCACATCCACTGGAACAACAACGCCCTTCCCGACCAGCTCGGCTTCATCTTCGGCCTCGGCGTGTTCAGCCGCGCCACGATGCTGGCCCAGAACGTCCACCGCAAGGGTCTGTTCAATGGCGTGGCGGTGTTCTTCACGCTGGCCATGGCCTTCCTCAAGAGCCTGTTCGGCGGTGATCGCAACAGCTGGCGGCGCGGCGACATGGCGCGTGTCTCGCGCAACGGGGTCGAGATCTTTGCCGAACGCGTCTACCTGATCCTCGCCTCGACCTTGCGCAAGATGCCCGCCGGGCTGCGCCCGTTCGGACGGGTGCGCGACGGGCTCAAGTTCCTGACCGTCAAGGCGCCCCCCCGTGCGCTGGCGCGCAATATCCTGCCGGTGCTGACCGGCGCCGAAAGCTCCGAACTGGAGGCCGACGGCTATCTGCGCCGCGATGCCGACCGTATCTACCTCTCGCTCGACCGCAGCTTCATCCTCGATGGCGAGCAGTTCCCCGGTGGCAACCTGATCGTCAGCCGGGGCGAACCGATCCACTTCGTGGTCCCGGCCAATGCTTGAACGCGCACTGGACGCCCGGCTTTCACAGCCGGTGCGCCCCGAGATAACGCTGGCCGCCCGGCGCCTTGCCGCCGATCTGGGTGGCGATGCCGTGCTGTTCTATGGCTCCAACCTGCGCCGGGGCGATCTGGAGGGCGTGGTCGATTTCTACGTGCTGCGCCGCCGCCCCGCGCGCGGGATCAGCGCGGTGATCTGGCCCGACGTGGGCTATCATGAAATTGCTGTCGACGGGCAGACCGTGCGCGCCAAAGTGGCCGTCATGTCGCTCGGCCAGTTTCGCCGCGCCGCCGCCGGACGCGGCATCGACACGACCATCTGGACCCGTTTCTGCCAACCGGCGCGCCTGCTGATGGCCAGCGACGGCGCCATGCACAAGGCCGTCGTGGCCGGGCTGGCCGATGCCATGGCAACCGCCGCGCGCTTTGCCCTCGCGCTTGGGCCTGCCACGGGACAGGCGCAGGACTGGTGGCTGGCCCTGTTCCGCGAGACCTACCGCGCCGAACTGCGCGTGGAGCGCCAGTCGCGCGCCGACAGCGTTCTGGCCGCCGATCCCGAACACTATCGCACCCTGTTGCCGCTGGCGTGGGAATGGCTGGGCGTGCCTTTCACCCGGACCGGCGAGACCTTCGCCCCGCAGGTCGATCCGCAGCGGCTGGCCGCCTGGCGCCGGGCCTGGGCCTTGCGGCGCGCGCTCG
>DQVI01000113.1 GCA_015661825.1 Novosphingobium capsulatum | reverse complement strand
TCCGGCAGGGGCTGCTGGGGGCGGTGGCAGCCAGCCTGGGCGATGCCGGGCGGCTCCTTGCCGGGCTGATTCCGGGCTCGCGCCGGGCGCGTGACTTGCGCGAGCGGATGGCCCGGACCGAGGCGCGGTTGCGCGCGATGGAGGCGCAACTGGCCGCGCTCGAAGCGGTCCGGGCACGGGTGCGCGCCTGAGCAGGGTGGAAATCGGTCAAAAAATGCAGTCGGAAGGGCTCCGGGCACAGGTCTATCCACGCAATCCCGCGCATTCTGGGTTAATGCCCTTGAACATCCTTTGCTGGCACGCGACATAGGCGGGGCAACCAGATGAGGATTCCCATGCTCGACCTGTTCGGCAGCCGTTCTGCCCAAGGAAAGTTCAACGTCGATCCCGTGACCGGCGCACTCGTCCCGGTCGTCGTCGAGCAGACCAGCCGTGGCGAACGCAGCTTCGACATCTTCAGCCGCCTGCTGCGCGAACGCATCGTGTTCGTGACCGGGCAGGTGGAAGACCACATGGCGTCGCTGATCGTCGCCCAGCTCCTGTTCCTCGAGTCGGAAAACCCCTCGAAGGACATCTCGATGTACATCAACTCGCCCGGCGGCGTGGTGACGGCGGGCATGGCGATCCATGATACCATGCAGTACATCCGCCCGCGCGTGTCGACCGTGTGCATCGGTCAGGCCTGCTCGATGGGCAGCTTCCTGCTCGCCGCTGGCGAGCCGGGCATGCGTATCGCGCTCCCCCATGCGCGAATCATGATCCACCAGCCTTCGGGCGGGGCGCAGGGCATGGCCTCGGACATCGAGATCCAGGCCCGCGAGATCCTGCGCATCAGGGCACGCATGAACGACCTCTATGTCAAGTACACGGGCAAGAGCCTTGAAGAGGTCGAGAGGGCGATGGACCGTGATACCTTCCTCGAAGCAGACGAGGCCAAGGCCTTCGGTCTGGTCGACAAGGTTTTCGAATCGCGTCCCCAATCTGAACAGACCGGTGTCGAAGAAGGCAGCGGCGGGGCCCCTTCGGCCTGATTTTCACGTTCTGCCACGGTCCCTTAAGCCTTGCGAAAGGGACCGTCTGGCAGGAATGTTCACCTCGTTTCGTGTCCGGTTGATTAATACCTTCGCGGTAGTAGGATAATCGGGCCCGCCTCTCGTGGAGAGGCGCCTGGGATTGAAGAATGACCAAGCTTTCCGGATCGGACTCAAAAAGCACGCTCTATTGCAGCTTCTGTGGCAAGTCGCAGCATGAGGTGCGCAAGCTTATCGCCGGGCCCACGGTCTTTATCTGCGATGAGTGTGTCGAGCTGTGCAACGACATCATCCGGGAAGAGACCAAGCAGGGCATCGCCGGCAAGAAGGATGGGGGCATCCCCACCCCGCACGACATCTTCGAGACGCTCAACGATTATGTGATCGGCCAGGACCGCGCCAAGCGCGTGCTCTCGGTGGCGGTGCATAACCACTACAAGCGCCTCAAGCACAGCGGCAAGGGCGGCGATGTCGAACTCTCGAAGTCGAACATCCTGCTCGTGGGCCCCACCGGCTCGGGCAAGACCCTGCTGGCGCAGACGCTCGCCAAGACCTTCGACGTGCCCTTCACCATGGCCGACGCCACCACGCTGACCGAAGCCGGTTACGTGGGCGAGGACGTGGAAAACATCATCCTCAAGCTGCTTCAGGCCAGCGACTACAACGTCGAGAAGGCCCAGCACGGCATCGTCTACATCGACGAAATCGACAAGATCAGCCGCAAGGCCGAGAACCCGTCGATCACGCGCGACGTGTCGGGCGAGGGCGTGCAGCAGGCGCTGCTCAAGCTGATGGAAGGCACGACCGCCTCGGTTCCGCCGCAGGGCGGGCGCAAGCATCCGCAGCAGGAATTCCTTCAGGTCGACACGACCAACATCCTGTTCATCTGCGGCGGCGCTTTTGCGGGCCTCGAAAAGATCATCGCCGACCGCTTGCAGAAGCGTTCGATCGGCTTTGGCGCCCATGTCGCCGATCCCGACAAGCGCCGCGTGGGCGAGCTGCTCCAGAAGGCCGAGCCCGAGGATCTGCTCAAGTTCGGCCTGATCCCCGAGTTCATCGGCCGTCTGCCGGTCATTGCCACGCTCAACGACCTCGATGTCGCCGCACTGGTCAAGATCCTGCGCGAGCCCAAGAACGCGCTGGTCAAGCAGTACTCGAAGCTCTTCGAACTCGAAGACGTGACGCTGACGTTCACCGAGGAAGCCCTCGAAGCGATCGCCAAGAAGGCCATCGAGCGCAAGACCGGCGCGCGTGGCCTGCGTTCGATCGTCGAAGGCCTGCTGCTCGACACCATGTTCGACCTCCCCACGCTCGAAGGCGTGACCGAAGTGGTGGTCGACAAGGACGTGGTCGATGGCCGCAAGGAACCGGTTCAGGTGCACAAGGGCAAGGAGCAGGCGGCCTGATCGCCGCTTTTCCGATCCTGCATTCCAACAAAAAACCCCCGCCGGAAACGGCGGGGGTTTTTTGTATTGCGGGGGTGGGAAAACCCCCGGCGCAAAACCCCCGGCACTGGGCCGGGGGCGGGATGTCAGTCGAGGTTGGGGCGCAGCCAGCGTTCGGCGGTGGCCAGATCCACGCCGCGGCGGGCGGCGTAGTCGGTCAGCTGGTCGCGGCCGATCGTGGCGACGCCGAAGTACTGGCTTTCCGGGTGGGCAAAGTAGAAGCCCGAGACCGCCGAGGTCGGCAGCATCGCCTGGCTTTCGGTCAGGATGATGCCGGCATTGCCCGGCGCGTCGAGCAGGTCGAACAGGATCGGCTTGAGGCTGTGGTCCGGGCAGGCCGGATAGCCGGGCGCCGGGCGGATGCCGTGGAATTCCTCGCGGATCAGCGCCTCGGGGGTCAGTTGCTCGCCCGGCGCATAGGCCCAGAGCGTCGTGCGCACATACTGGTGCAGCCGCTCGGCGAAGGCTTCGGCGAAGCGGTCGGCCAGCGCCTTCAAGAGGATGTCCGAATAGTCGTCGTGCGCGGCCTTGAAGCGGGCGAGGTGGGGTTCGATGCCGTGGATGCCCACGGCAAAGCCGCCCAGCCAGTCGCCCGCCGGGTCGATGAAGTCGGCCAGGCAGAAGTTGGCGCGGCCCCGGCTCTTGGCGAACTGCTGGCGCAGGAAGGGCAGGCGCACCATCTTCTCGTCGTCGTCGGGGTGGAGCACCACGTCGTCGCCATGGCGGGCGGCGGGCCAGAAGCCGCAGACCCCCTTGGCCGTCAGCCACTTTTCCTTGATGATGGTGTCGAGCATGGCGCGCGCATCGGCATAGAGGCTGCGCGCCGATTCCCCCACGATGGCGTCGTCGAGGATCGCCGGATAGGTGCCCGCCAGTTCCCACGCGCGGAAGAACGGGGTCCAGTCGAAAACTTGCGCCAGATCGGTCAGGTCCCAGTCTTCGAAGACATGCAAGCCCGGCTGTTCGGGCGGGGCGGGCTTGTGGGCCATTTCGGCAACGAAGGCATTGGCGCGCGCGTCTTCGAGGCTCAGCAGCTTCGATCCGCCCTTGCCCGCGCGGGCTTCGCGCACGTGCTGGTATTCGTCGGCGACGCTCTGGATGAAGCCTTGCGCCTGGGTATCGGACAGGAGCTGGCTGGCCACGCCCACCGCGCGGCTGGCGTCGAGCACATGGATCACCGGGCCATCATAGGCCGGGTCGATGCGCAGCGCGGTGTGGACCTTGCTGGTGGTCGCCCCGCCGATCATCAGCGGAATGGTCATGCCCGCCCGCTGCATTTCCTCGGCCACGGTCACCATCTCGTCGAGCGAGGGGGTGATCAGGCCCGAAAGGCCGATGATATCGACCTCTTCCTTTTGCGCGGTTTCGAGGATGGTCGCCCAGGGCACCATCACGCCAAGGTCGATCACTTCATAGCCGTTGCACTGGAGCACGACGCCCACGATGTTCTTGCCGATGTCGTGAACGTCGCCCTTGACGGTGGCCATGATGATCCGGCCCTTGGCCTTGGCCCCGGCTTCCTTTTCCGCCTCGATGAAGGGGATCAGGTGGGCCACGGCCTTCTTCATCACGCGGGCCGACTTCACGACCTGCGGCAGGAACATCTTGCCCGAGCCGAACAGGTCGCCGACCGTGTTCATGCCTTCCATCAGCGGGCCTTCGATCACCTCGATCGGGCGGCCCTTGCGCTCCGCAATCATCGCGCGGGCTTCTTCGGTATCCTCGACGATGTACTGGTCGAGCCCCTTGACGAGCGCGTGTTCGAGGCGGCGGACGACATCCCAGCCGCGCCATTCCTCGGCAGCCTTTTCAGCGGCCTTGTCCTTGCCCTTGAAGCTTTCGGCGAGCGCGATCAGGCGCTCGGTCGCTTCCGGGTGGCGCATGAGCAGGACGTCTTCGCAGGCCTCGCGCAGGACCGGGTCGATCTGGTCATAAATGTCGAGCTGGCCGGCATTGACGATGGCCATGTCCATGCCCGCCGGAATGGCGTGGTAGAGGAACACCGAGTGCATCGCGCGGCGCACCGTCTCGTTGCCACGGAAGCTGAACGAGAGGTTCGACAGCCCGCCCGAGATATGGACATGCGGGCAGCGCGCCTTGATTTCGCGCGTGGCCTCGATGAAGTCGAGCGCGTAGCGGTCGTGCTCCTCGATGCCGGTGGCGACCGCAAAGACGTTGGGATCGAAGATCACGTCTTCGGGCGGGAAGCCGATGCCCATCAGCAGGTCATAGGCGCGGCAGCAGATTTCGACCTTGCGCTCGCGGGTGTCGGCCTGGCCCTTCTCGTCGAAGGCCATCACGACAACGGCCGCGCCATAGGCCATGCACAGGCGCGCATGATGGAGGAACGCCGCCTCGCCTTCCTTCATCGAGATCGAGTTGACGATCGGCTTGCCCGACACGCACTTGAGGCCCGCCTCGATCACGTCCCACTTCGAGCTGTCGATCATCACCGGCACGCGCGCGATGTCGGGCTCGGCGGCGATCAGCTTGAGGAAGGTGGTCATGGCTTCGAGCGCGTCGAGCAGGCCCTCGTCCATGTTGACGTCGATGATCTGGGCGCCGTTCTCGACCTGCTGGCGCGCGACTTCGACCGCCTTGGCATAGTCGCCCGCCAGAATCAGCTTCTTGAACGCGGCCGAGCCGGTGACATTGGTACGCTCGCCGACATTGACGAAGCGGGCGCCAGCAGCTGAAGGCGCCGCAGAGGGGGTGGCAGCCGAAGGAGTGTCCTGGGTCATCACTTGCTCATCACAAAAGGTTCGAGGCCGGCAAGGCGGGTGAGCGGCTCGGGCCGGGCGATCTGGCGCGGGTGCATCGAGGCGACCTTGCGGGCCATCGCGCCGATATGGGCGGGCGTCGATCCACAGCAGCCGCCCAGCACGTTGACCTGTCCGGCCACGGCCCATTCGCCGACCAGGCCCGCCGTCGTTTCGGGTTCCTCGTCATATTGGCCCAGTTCGTTGGGCAGGCCCGCGTTGGGGTAGATCATGATCAGGGTATCGGCGATTTCCGAGAGCGCCTTGACGTGGGGGCGCAGCTGGGTGGCCCCGAACGAGCAGTTGAGCCCGATGGTCACGGGCCGCGCATGGCGCACCGCATACCAGAACGCCTCGACCGTGTGGCCCGAGAGATTGCGCCCCGAAAGGTCGGTCAGCGTCATCGAGAGCATGATCGGCACTTCGCGGCCCAGCTGCTGTTCGAGCTTCTTGATGGCCATGATCGCGGCCTTGCAGTTGAGCGTGTCGAACACCGTCTCGACGAGGATGAAGTCCGCCCCGCCTTCGGCCAGAGCCTCGGCCTGCTCGCGATAGACTTCGACGAGGAAGTCCCAGTCGATCTCGCGATAGCCCGGATCGTTGACATCGGGCGAGAGCGAAAGCGTCTTGTTGGTCGGCCCGATGGCCCCGGCGACAAAGCGCGGACGGCCATCCTTCGCGGCGAATTCATCGGCCACGCGGCGGGCAAGCTGCGCGGAATGGACGTTGATCTCGCGCACCAGATGTTCGGCGCCATAGTCGGCCTGGCTGATCTTGTTGGCCGAGAACGTGTTGGTCTCGGCAATGTCGGCCCCGGCCTCGAAATAGGCACGGTGGATCGCCTCTGGCACGTCCGGGCGCGTGAGGGCGAGGATGTCGTTGTTGCCCTTCTGGTCGTGGGTGAGGCCCAGATTGCCCGCATAGTCGGCTTCGGTCAGCTTGCGGTTCTGGATCTCGGTGCCAAAGGCGCCGTCGGTGATGAGGATGCGCTTGGCCGCCTGCGCGAGGAAGGCGGCGCGGGCTGCACTGGGGATAAGGGCGCTCATGCCGCGTTCTCCTGGGGCGTTTCACCCTGCGGGCGGCGGCCCAGCAGGTGGCAGATGGCATAGCTCAACTCGGCGCGGTTGAGCGTGTAGAAGTGGAAATCGCGCACGCCGCCCGCATAGAGGCGACGGCAGAATTCCGCCGAAACGGTCGCGGCGACGAGCTGGCGCGAGGCCGGGTGCCTGTCGAGCCCGGAAAACAGGCTCTCCAGCCACTGCGGCAGCGCCGCGCCGCAGGCGGCGGCAAACTTGCGCGTCTGGGCAAAGTTGGAGACCGGCAGGATGCCCGGCAGCACCGGCGCGTCGATGCCCGCAGCGGCCAGACGGTCCTGAAAGCGGAAGAAGGTTTCCGGCTCGAAGAAGAACTGGCTGATCGCCCGGCTCGCGCCCGCGTCGATCTTGCGCTTGAGGTTGTCGATGTCGGCCTCGACACTCGCCGAATCCGGGTGGCATTCGGGATAGGCGGCAACCGAAATGTCGAACGGGGCAATCGCCTTGAGGCCCGCGACCAGTTCGGCGGCATTGGCATAGCCTTGCGGGTGGGGCGTGAAGGGCACGCCCGGCGCGCCCATGTCGCCGCGCAGCGCAACGATGTGGCGCACGCCCGCTTCCCAATAGGCTTCGGCCACGGCGCGGATCTCGTCCTTGGTGGCGTCCACGCAGGTCAGGTGCGCGGCGGCGGGCAGGCGTGCCTCGCGGATGATGCGGGCGACGGTGTCGTGCGTGCGGTCGCGGGTCGAGCCGCCCGCGCCATACGTCACCGAAACGAATTCGGGGCGCAGCGGGGCCAGCGTCTCGACCACGTCCCACAGCTGCGCCATCAGCGCGTCGGTCTTGGGCGGGAAGAACTCGAAGCTCACCCGGATGTCGCCGGGAAGGCCGGCGAAAAGCGGGGTGTCGAGCGCGGTGCGGGCCTCGCGCATCTGGTCGTAGCGGGTCATGGGTCTCAGCTCTTGGTGAAAGCGGGTAAGGGGCTGGTCTGGATGGCGGCGCTGCCGGTGGCCGGAATTGGGCCTTCGGCACGGCGGCGCGCGGTCCACAGCTTGACGATCAGTTCATGTCCGGCGAGCGCGCGTTCGGCCAGAGGCTCGAACCCGGCGTCGCCCAGCAGCTTGGCCATCTGCGCGTCGGAAAAGCCGAGGCGCGCATGGGCATGGGCAAGGCGCAAGTCCTCGCGCTCGTGGCTGGCGAAATCGACCACCGCGATGCAGCCGCCCGGCGCGGTCACGCGCGCGGCCTCGGCCAGCACGGCCTCGGGCGCGAGGGCATAGTGAAGCACCTGATGGAACAGCACGGTGTCGAACGTGCCCGCCGCAAACGGCAGTGCAAGGAAATCGCCCTGGACCAGATCGACCCGGCCTGCGGACATGTCCTGCAAGCGGGTGCGGGCAAGGCGCAGCATTTCCGGGCTCTTGTCGAGCGCGCTGACATGGCTGGCACGCGGGGCCAGCAATTGCGCCATGCGGCCCGTGCCGGTGCCGACATCGAGCAGGTGGCCCGGCCCCTGCGGATTGGCCTGATCGAGCAGGTCGACCAGCGCGGCCTCGACCGGCCCTTCGGCGATATGGAGGCTGCGCAAGCGGTCCCATTGATCGGCATGGCGCGCGAAATAGTCCGCCGCGCTGGCCTCGCGGGCGGTGCGGATGGCGTCGAGATGCTGGCGGTCCTCGCGCACTTGCGCGGCAAATTCTGCGTCCTCGGCTTCGGCGGCGGCCAGCACGCGGGCGAGCGCCGTGCCAAGGCCCGTGGCATTTGCGCGGCGCGAGGGCGCCTCGGCAATGGCCGCGCGCAGGAAGACCCAGCCCCCCTCGCGGCGGCGGTCGGCCAGCCCGGCATCGCACAGGATCTTGACGTGGCGCGAAACACGCGGCTGGCTTTGCCCGAGCACTTGCGCCAGTTCACCCACGGCCAGCTCCATGCTGGCCAGAAGCCGCATGATCCGCAGGCGCGTCGGGTCCGCAAGGGCACGCAAGGATTCGAGAAGGGTCATTGCGATGATGATATAAAGCAATCTTTATATCGGTCAATCTATATAAAGATTGCTTTATATCACATCTCCCCCAGCCGGATAACGCCTCCTGGTGGCTCAAGTTTGCCGTTGGCCTAACACGGACTTGGGGCTTGACACGGACGCGCCGATATTACCCAAAGAGCCTGATCGGCCCGCCTCCCCATCCGCCTTCCCCGACCGGCTCCCCCATGGCCGGCGGAAAGGCGAAAAGCGCGGGCCCCATCAACCAGAAACACGCAGGAACAAGGACGCCTCCCTCATGAAGAAGCTCATCCCGGTCGCCATCCTGGGCGCCGCCGCCCTCAGCCTCTCGGCTTGCGGCCACTCCGAAGACGCCTCTTCGGAAGCCACCCCCGATACCGTCGAAATGCCCGCTGACGAGCTTCCCGCCACCGACGTTTCGGCCGCGGCCCCCGCGCCCGTCGATGCCCCGGCTGCCGACACCAGCGCTGCCGCCCAGACCCCGGAAGACGCCGCCCGCAGCGCGGCTGACAATGCCGCTGCCGCCGCCGACGCTGCCAAGGCCGCAGCCGCTGCGGCCGAAGCCGATCAGGGCAACGGCGGCCAGAAGATGTAAGCGCCACGGCGCGGGGCCATGCGCCCCGCGCCGGGTTCCGCACCGATGAAGCGCCCCCGTTTCCCGATCCTCGCCCTTCCGCTCGCCGCTGCCGTGGCCCTGTCCGCGTGCCAGAAAGACAGCGACCCCGGCCCCGGCGGCGTGACTCGGGGCGAAGCACGCGCCCTCGACGAAGCTGCCGCCATGCTCGACAGCCGCCCTCCGGCGCCCTTGCAAAGCCAGCCTGTGGCAGATGCCAGCGGGAAGCCCTGAGGCTTCACACGCTGGCTCACACGTCGAGCGTGCATCCCCCGCAATCGTCGGTCTCGATCTGGATGGTCGCGTGGCCGATGTCGAAGGTCTCTTCCAGCCCTTGCGCCAGAGTGGCCAGAAACGCATCGCCGGGGCTGCCGCCCGGCATGATCAGGTGCGCGGTCAAGGCGGTTTCGGTCGTGCTCATCGGCCAGACGTGCAGGTCGTGGACTTTGACAACGCCCGGCAAGGCGCCCAGATGCTGCGCCACCGCGTCGAGGTCGATCCCCGGCGGCACCGCCTGAAGCCCCAGCTTGAGCGAATCGCGGGCAAGGCCCCATGTGCCGACCGCGATCACCGCCACGATGATCAGGCTCGTCACCGGGTCGATCCACGTCCAGCCCGTCGCCGCGATCAGCAGTCCGGCCACGACCACGCCCGCCGAAACCCCGGCATCGGCCATCATGTGCAGATAGGCGCCGCGCACGTTGAGATCGTGCTCGCTCCCGCGCATGAACAGCAGCGCGGTGCAGATGTTGATGACAATGCCGATACCCGCGACAACCATTACCGGGCCGGGCGCGACCGCCTCGGGCTGCCACAGGCGTCGCAGGCTCTCGACCAGAATGGCCCCCAGCGCCACCATCAGCAGCGCGGCATTGCCCAGCGCGGCCAGAATCGAGCTGGACTTGAAGCCATAGGTAAACCGCCCGCGCGGCGGCCGCGTGACCAGCACCGAGGCGCCCCAGGCGATGAACAGGCTGAGCACGTCCGACAGGTTGTGCCCGGCATCGGCCACCAGCGCCATCGACCCGGCGGCGATGCCATAGCCCGCCTCGATGGCGACAAAGGCCGTGTTGAGCACGATCCCCACCGCGAAGGCCTTGCCGAAACTGGCCGGGGCATGGCTGTGGCCGGGGCCATGATGGTGGTGATGGTCGTGGCCATGATGATGGTCATGGTCGTGGTGGTGATGGTGGTCGGCTGACATGCTGCGGGCTTACCGACAATCGGCCCTTGCGCAAAATGAATTGCCCGACAGGGTTGGTGGGGCCCCTGCACGAAAAAGCCCTCCCGACACCGCCGGGAGGGCTTTTTCCATCAGCCGCGAAGAAGCGCCGAAGGCTTACTGCGCGTCGAGCCCGTAGGCGCTGTGCAGCACGCGGACGGCCAGTTCGACTTCGTCCGAATCGATCAGCACCGAGACCTTGATCTCGCTGGTCGAGATCGCCTGGATGTTGATCCCGCGATCGGCCAGCGACTTGAACATCGTGCTGGCGACGCCCGCGTGGGCGCGCATGCCCACGCCCACGACCGAGACCTTGGCGACCTTGCTGTCGGCGATCATGCGATACCAGCCGATCTGCTCCTTGCACTCTTCGAGCAGCGCCTGCGTGCGCGCGAGGTCGGCCTGGGGGCAGGTGAAGGTCACATCCGTCTCGCCCTTGTCCTTGGCGACGTTCTGGATGATCATGTCGACGTTGATGTTCGCTTCGGCCAGCGGCGCGAAGATCGACGCGACGGCGCCGGGGCGGTCTGCGATCCGCGTGAGCGTGATCTTGGCTTCGTTCTTGTCGGCAGCGATGCCGGTGATCAGCTGGCGTTCCATTTCGTACCCTTCCAGTTCCTCGTCCGCGACGATCATCGTGCCGGGGATCGTGTCCGCCGCCGGGGCATCGTCGTCGATGAAGGATGACAACACCTGCACCCGCACGCCTTCCTTCATGGCGAGCGAAACCGAGCGGGTTTGCAGGACCTTGGAACCGACCGAGGCCAGCTCCAGCATTTCCTCGTAGGTCACGGCCTTGAGCTTGCGCGCCTTGGCCACGATGCGCGGATCGGTGGTATAGACCCCGTCCACGTCGGTATAGATGTCGCAGCGGTCCGCGCCGATCGCGGCGGCCACGGCCACGGCCGAGGTGTCCGATCCGCCACGGCCCAGCGTGGTGATCCGCTTGTCGGCGGTCACGCCCTGGAAACCGGGGATCACGGCCACTTCGCCGCTGGCCATCGAGGCCAGCAGGGCCTCGGAATCGATACCCTCGATGCGCGCCTTGGAGAAGGCGTCGTCGGTCCGCACCGGCAATTGCCAGCCCAGCCACGAGCGCGCCTTGCAGCCCAGCGCCTGAAGGTGCATCGCCAGAAGGCCCGAGGTCACCTGCTCGCCACTGGCGACGACCACGTCGTATTCCGCCGGGTCGTAGAGCGCGCTGGCCTCGCGGCAGAAGTTGACGAGACGGTCGGTCTCCCCGGCCATCGCCGAGACCACCACCGCCACTTCATGGCCGGCGGCCTGCTGGCGCTGCACGATCCGGGCGACACGGCGGATTCGCTCGGTTCCGGCCATCGAGGTGCCGCCGAATTTCATCACGATCCGGGCCAACGCTTATGCTCCTGTTCACCTGCGGTACGAAAGAATCTTTCAGTCATGGCCCATGGACCATGCGAATGCGGCGCTTTAGGGAGGTGGCATGAGCAATGCAACAACCTTGAACACCCCCACGATCCGCCCCGAGGAAGCCGCCCACTTCGGCAAGCTGGCTGCCGACTGGTGGGACCCCAAGGGGCAGTCGGCCATGCTGCACAAGCTGAACCCGGTGCGCCTCGCCTTCGTGCGCGCCGCGATCGACGCCCATTTCGATACCGACCCCAACGGGATCAAGCCTCTGGCAGGCAAGCGCGCGCTCGACGTGGGCTGCGGTGCGGGCCTTCTGGCCGAGCCGTTGTGCCGTCTGGGCGCGGCGATGACGGCGGTCGATGCGGCGGCGGAAAACATCGCGGCGGCGCGCGCCCATGCGCAAGGAGCAGGGTTGGCGATCGACTATCGCCATGGCGAAGTGGGCGCGCTGGGCCTTTCGGGCTTCGATCTGGTGACCTCGATGGAGGTGATCGAGCATGTCGCGGACAAGGCCGCGTTCCTGCGCGCATTGGCCGGGACGCTGGGCGAGGGCGGGCTGATGGTGCTTTCTACCCCCAACCGCACCCCGGCCTCGCGCCTGCTGATGGTCGAGGGGGCCGAGCGTCTGGGGCTGGTGCCGCGCGGCACGCACCACTGGGACGATTTCGTCACCCCGCTCGAACTGCACGACCTGCTCGCGGCGCAGGGCCTGAAAATGGGCAACCCCAAGGGCATCGCGTGGAGCCCGCGCAAGGGGCTTCACCTGTCGGACGACCTCGCGCTCAACTACATCGTGACCGTCACGCGGGATTGAGTGTTTGATCCGAAACTATCGTTTCGGATTGTTCGGCACCGGCCCGCTCCCCCACCCGGCCTCCCTACGATAGTACCCTATGGGAGGCCGGGTGGGGGAGCG
>DQVI01000134.1 GCA_015661825.1 Novosphingobium capsulatum | reverse complement strand
GGCGGCAGGGGAGGGCTGAACCGATGGTGAAGGGGGGGGAGGTGTGGTCATTCGAGGGGCGCCTCTACCAGCAGGTCCCCCCATCGGGCAAGCGCTCTTGCCGACAAGCTTGCCGGGCAGGCTGTCTTGGATTAAGGCGCCTGCCTGTTTTTTAGGCAATACGTGATCATGACTCAGGCACCCGTTCCCCCCAGGCTCGCCCCTTTGCAGGTCGGCCCCGTCCGTATCGACAGCCCCGTCGTGCTCGCGCCGATGACCGGGGTTTCGGATCTTCCGTTCCGCACGATGGTCCGCCGCTTTGGCTCGGGCCTGAATGTGACCGAGATGATCGCCAGCCCGGCGGCCATCCGCGAGACGCGCCAGTCGATCCAGAAGGCCGCCTGGCACCCGATGGAAGAGCCCGTCTCGATGCAGCTCGTGGGCTGCGAGCCCGAGCAGATGGCCGAGGCTGCCAAGCTCTCGGAAGACAAGGGTGCGGCGATCATCGACATCAACATGGGCTGCCCGGTGCGCAAGGTCGTCAATGGCGACGCCGGCTCGGCGCTGATGCGCGATGTGCCGCTCGCCGCGCGGCTGATCGAGGCGACGGTCAAGGCGGTCAAGGTGCCGGTCACGGTCAAGATGCGCATGGGCTGGTGCCACGACAGCCTCAACGCCCCTGAACTGGCGCGCATCGCCCAGGATCTGGGCGCGCAGATGATCACCGTTCATGGCCGTACCCGCAACCAGATGTACAAGGGCAGCGCCGACTGGGGCTTTGTCGCCCGTGTCAAGGAAGCCGTCTCGGTGCCGGTGATCGTCAACGGCGACATCTGCGGCGTGGACGACGTGGCCCAGGCTCTCGCCCAGAGCGGGGCTGACGGGGTGATGATCGGGCGCGGGGCCTATGGCCGCCCGTGGTTGCTCGGGCAGGTCATGCACTGGCTGGAAACCGGCACGCTGCGTGAAGACCCGAGCCTTGAGGAACAGTATCGCCTGATCGTCGAGCACTATCACGCGATGCAGGAGCATTATGGCACCGTCACCGGCGTCAACATGGCGCGCAAGCATCTGGGCTGGTACACCAAGGGCCTGACCGGCTCGGCCGAGTTCCGCAACCGCGTCAACTTCATCGACAATCCCAGGGACGTGCTCGACAGCCTCGAAGCGTTCTACGCCCCTCTGGTGGAGGCCCGCGCGGCGGCATGAGCCAGCAGGGGCAACCGGATCGCGTGGACGGGGCCGAAACCGGTCCTGTGTCTGATGCGGGCCGGATGCCCGATCCCAACAGAATGCCAGACCCCAACAGAATGATCGCCAGTTTTCCGCTGGCGGTGCTGCTGCTCGATCCGGCGATGGTCGTGGCGGCGGTCAATCCGGCGGCGGAGCAACTGCTGGGGCAGAGCGTGCGGCGACTGGTCAACCGGCCGCTCGAACAGGTGCTGGTGTTCGACGAGCCCTTGATCGTGAGCCGTCTGGCCGATGCCCAGACCCATCTGGTCGCGCGCAAGGTGCGGGTCGGTCTGGCCGGGCAAAGCGCGCGGGCGCTCGACCTGATGACCGCGCCGGTCGCGCATCATCCGGGCTGGCAGATGCTCGTACTGCACGAGATGAGCGGGGTCGAGGGGCTGGGCGACGATGTCCATGGCGCGGGCGAGGGCGAAACCGGCGCCTTGCGTGCGCCCGAAGTGCTCGCCCACGAGATCAAGAACCCGCTGGCGGGCATTCGCGGCGCGGCGCAATTGCTCGACCGCAAGCTGGGCGAGGCGGATCGCGCACTGACCGGCCTGATCACCGCCGAAGTCGACCGGATCGCCAAGCTGATCGACACCATGCAATCGCTTTCGCGGCGCATCCGCGAGCCTGCGGTGCCCTGCAACCTCCATGTCGCCATCCGCCGCGCCGAGGCGATCATTGCCGCGAGCGATGCGGCGAGCGATCGTGGGGTGGTCCCCGTCCGCGAGGAATTCGATCCCTCGCTGCCCCCGGTCATGGCCAATCCCGATGCGCTCGTGCAGGTCATGCTCAACCTGATGACCAATGCGCGGGAAGCCTGCGAAGGACGGGATGAGGGAATGGGCGGGCGGCAGATCATGATCCGCACGCGCTTTGCCAGCGGCATTCAGGTCCATTCGCGCGGGCAGCGGGCGCTGCGCCTGCCGATCGAGGTCAGGGTCAGCGACAACGGGCCCGGTGTGGACCCGACCTTGCGCGACCATATCTTCGAGCCCTTCGTGACCGCCAAGAAGCACGGGCAGGGGCTGGGACTGGCGCTGGTGCAGAAACTGGTGCGCGAGATGAACGGGCGGATCACCCACGACCGCGACGAGGAAGGGGGCTGGACCCATTTCCGCCTGCATCTGCCCGTGGCCGGGTCGGTTGCCGAGGATGCCCCGGAAAAACGCGATCCGCAGGAAAAAGAGGCAGGGAAGGGATGATGACCGAGGCCATCTTGCTGGTCGAGGACGATGCCTCGATCGCGATCGTCATTACCGCCGCGCTTGAGGCCGAAGGGCTGCGCGTCGATCGCTGCGACAGCATCGCCGGGCGCGATCGGCTGCTGGCGGCGCATTCCTATGGCCTGATGCTCACCGACGTGATGTTGACCGATGGCGATGGCATTGCCAGCCTGCCCCCCGTGCGTGCGGCGTTTCCGCGGATGCAGGTGATCATCCTTTCGGCGCAGAATACCCTCGATACGGCGGTGCGGGCGAGCGAGACGGGGGCTTTTGAGTATTTCCCCAAGCCTTTCGACCTTGAGGAGCTGGTCCGCACGGTGCGACAGGCGCTCGGCTCGAACGAGGCGGCGGACCTCTCCGGGGCCGACGACGAGCTGGGGCAGGCCCTGCCGCTGGTCGGGCGCAGTCCGGCGATGCAGGCGGTCTACCGGATGATCACGCGCGTCCTGCGCAACGACCTGACGGTGCTGATCCTGGGCGAATCGGGCACCGGCAAGGAACTCGTGGCCGAAGCGATCCACCAGCTCGGCAGCCGGCGCGAAGGGCCGTTCGTGGCGGTCAACACGGCGGCCATTCCGCACGAGTTGATCGAGAGCGAGCTGTTCGGCCACGAAAAGGGCGCGTTTACCGGGGCCGTGGCGCGTCATGTCGGCAAGTTCGAGCAGGCCGCGCGCGGCACGCTGTTCCTCGACGAAATCGGCGACATGCCGCTCGAAGCGCAGACCCGGCTGCTGCGCGCGCTGCAATCCGGGCGCATCCGCCGCGTGGGCGGGACCGAGGAAATCGCGCTCGACTGCCGGATCATCGCGGCGACCAACCGCGATCTCGTGCCGATGATCGCCTCGGGCCAGTTCCGCGAGGATCTCTATTATCGCCTTGCGGTCGTGCCGATCGAGCTGCCACCTTTGCGCGAGCGGGCCGATGACGTGGAGGCGCTCTCGCGGCATTTCCTCGCCCGTGCGGCGGCTGACGGGCTGCCCCGGCGCCAGCTTTCGGCCGGCGGCGCGGCGCTGCTCGCG
>DQVI01000143.1 GCA_015661825.1 Novosphingobium capsulatum | reverse complement strand
CCTGTTCGTCGCGGGCATAGTCCTCGACCAGCGCGTGCGGGAACACGCCCTTGTCCTGGACATAGTGGCGATAGGCAAAGACCGGCACGATGAACAACAGCGCGACCAGCCCGTTGCGCAAGGTGCCCATGCCCCACACTTCCGCGCCCGCGCCCATGAAGACCATGTTGACGAAGCCAAAACCGCAGCCCAGCGCCAGAAGCCAGGTCGGCGCGCGGAACGGACGCTCGCGCTCCGGGCGGTCGATCCGGTGGATCCAGCCCGATTGCAGGTTGAGGAAGTTGAACGCGAGGTAGCACACGTTGCTGATCATCAGCACCGCGAAGTAGTCCGAGGCGAGCAGCAGGACGAGGTTGAACCCGAGGTCGGTCCACATCGCTGCCGTGGGCGCGCCATGGTCGTTGACGCGCGAGAGGTACTTGGGCAGCCAGCCATCGACCGAGGCCTGATAGAGCGTGCGCGACGAGCCCATCATCGAGGTCATCACGATCAGCAGCAGCGAGAGGATCAGCATCGCGATGAACACGCGCGTCACCAGCATGGCCGTCGGGCTGCTGGCCGCCGCGCCCATCGCCTTCACGAGGATCGAGGCGAGCGCCTGCGCCACGCCCGAGCCGTCGTAGATGCCCGGCGAAAGCATGTGGTCGAGCCCGAGCGAGGCCTGGAAGGCGAGGGGCACGAGCGTGAAGATCAGGATGCACAAGATGCCCGAGGCCAGAATCGCGCGCGGCGTATCGCGGGCCGGATTGCCGAATTCGCGGGTGTAGCAGACCGCGGTTTCAAAGCCGTAGGTCGACCAGCCCGCGCCGAACATGGCGCCCGCCAGAAGCGTCAGCCCATAGACATCCCAGGTTCCGAAATGGGGCGCGCCGGTGGCATCGCGCAGCAGGGGGAGCAGCGGGAACAGCCGGTCGGCGGGCAGGTCGCCGGTGATCAGCGGGACCAGCCCCACGAGGATCAGCGGCGCGAGGCAGGCCACGCCCAGGATCTTCTGGACATAGGCCGCGCGCGCGGCGCCGTTGTGCTGGAGCACGAAAGTGATCAGCAGGAACACCGTGGCGATCAGCGAGACCGCGTTGATGCGCAAGGTCAGCCCCTCGCGGATCATGCCCAGATCGACCAGCGTGATCTGCCAGTGGACGATGGCCGCATCGGGCCCGAACAGCACGGCCATGACATAGCCCGCGCCAAGGCTGGTCGCGAGCGCCAGCACCGGCGACCAGGCCAGCCAGTTGGCCCAGACCGAGACCGGGGCCACGAACTTGCTGTAGGGCAGCCAGGCCGCCGCCCCGTAGACCGAGGCCCCGCCCGACTTGTGCGGGTAGAGCCCGGCGATCTCGGCATAGACGAAGCTCTGGACGAACCCCATCAGGATCGAGGCGATCCACACCACCCAGCTTGGCTGGCCGATGGTGGCGGCAATGCCCCCCATCGTCAGCAGGACGCCCGCCGGAACCCCCGAGGAGGCCCAGAACGCGCCCTTCCAGTCGAGCGAGCGATGGAGTTCGCCCGTGCCCGGTTCGCCATGAGGCGGATGGAGCACGTCGCCCGGTCTGGCTTCGGCCAGGGTGATGTCTTCGCCGATCATCGCTGGCTGGTTTCCCAGTTGGGGTTCACATAATAGGGTTCGTTGGCCGGGGGCAGCATACCCTTGCCCAGAACGTGGTCGGCGCCCTTTTCACCGATCATGATGCTCGGCGCGTTGAGGTTGCCCGTGGTGATGCGCGGCATGACCGAACTGTCGATCACGCGCAGGCCCGCCACCCCGATCACCTTCAGTTCGGGATCGACGACCGCCATGGGGTCGTCGATGGCGCCCATCTTGCAGGTGCACGAAGGGTGCAGCGCGCTTTCCAGCCGTTCGCGCAGGAATTCGTCGATCTGCTCGTCGGTCACGCAATCGGCGCCCGGCTGCATCTCGCGCCCGCGGAACGGGGCGAAGGCGGGTTGCTGGAAGATCTCGCGCGTCAGGCGCACGCAGGCGCGCATCTCGGTCCAGTCGTCGGGATGGCTCATGTAGTTGAAGCGGATCACCGGATGCTCGCGCGGGTCGGTGCTGCGCAAGGTGACGGTGCCCCGGCTCTTGGAGCGCATCGAGCCGACATGGGCCTGGAAGCCATGTTCGCTCGCCAGCGACGAGCCGTCGTAGTCGATGGCCATCGGGAAGAAGTGGTACTGGATGTCGGGATACTGGATCCCCGCGCGGCTGCGGATGAAGCCGCACGATTCAAAGTGGTTCGATGCGCCAAGGCCGGTGCGGTGGAGCATCCACTCGGTGCCGACCTTCGCCTTGCCCACCAGATTGGCGTGGCCGAACAGGGTGATCGGCTGGGTACAGGCCATCTGGAAATAGAATTCGAGATGGTCCTGGAGGTTGGCCCCCACGCCCGGACGGTCGGCGAGGACCGGCAGGCCCAGCGCGCGCAACTCTTCTGCCGGGCCGATGCCCGAAAGCTTGAGCAGCTGGACCGAATTGATCGGCCCGCCCGAAAGGATCACTTCCTTGCCCGCGCGCACTTCGTGGGTCTTGCCGCCGCGCTCATAGGCGATGCCCACCGCGCGCTTGCCCTCGAACAGGATGCGCGAGGCCAGCGCATGCTGGATCACGGTCAGGTTGGGGCGCTTCATCGCCTCGTAGAGATGGGCCTTGGCCGACGAGCAGCGTTCGCCATCGCGCACGGTCATGTCCATCCGGCCAAAGCCTTCCTGACGGAACCCGTTGTAGTCCTCGGTCAGCTCGTAGCCGGCCTCGACAGCCGCATCCATCCAGGCCTGGTGGAGCGGGTTGTCGAGCGTGCCATAGGTGGTCGAGAGCGGGCCGCTGCCGCCGCGATAGGCATTGCCGCCTTCCTTGCGGGTTTCGGCGCGCTTGAAATAGGGCAGGACTTGCGCATAGCCCCAGCCGCGCGCGCCCGCTTCCTCCCAGTGCTCGAAATCGAGCGGGTTGCCGCGCACATAGACGAGGCCGTTGATCGACGAGGAACCGCCCAGCCCCTTGCCGCGCGGGCAGTGCAGGCGGCGGTTGTTGAGGTGGGGTTCGGGCTCGCTGTGATAGCCCCAGTTCCACCGCTTGGTGTTCATCGGATAGGCGAGCGCTGCGGGCATCTGGATGAAGATCGAGCGGTCGGAACCGCCCGATTCGAGCAGCAGCACCTTGTTGGTGCCATCCGCGCTCAGCCGGTTGGCCAGCACGCACCCGGCGCTGCCTGCGCCCACGATGATATAGTCGTAGCGGGGCTCAGTACGGGGCATCGATTGGCTCCATCGCGACATAGACCGACTTCAACCGGGTGTAGTGCTCGATGGCCGCGCGGCTGTTCTCGCGGCCAAGGCCCGATTGCTTGTATCCGCCGAAGGGCAGTTCGATCGGCGTGATGTTGTAGGTGTTGATCCAGCAGGTGCCCGCTTCGAGGCCCGCGATCACGCGGTGGGCGCGGGTAAGGTCGCGGGTGAAGACGGCGCCCGCCAGCCCGAATTCGGTGGCATTGGCCCGTTCGAGCACTTCGGCCTCGTCGGTGAACGAAAGCACGCTCATCACCGGGCCGAAGATCTCCTCGCGCACGATGGTCATGTCGTCGGTGCAGTCGGCAAAGATCGTGGGGGCGACGAACGCGCCCTTGTCGCATGCGTTGGCCAGCACGCGGTATCCACCGGTGACGAGGGTGGCGCCTTCGGCCTTGCCCTTCTCGATGTAGCCGAGCACCTTTTCCATGTGGCCCGTCGAGATCAGCGCGCCCACATGGGTCGCCGGATCGAGCGGATCGCCCACGATCATCGCCTCGGTGCGGGCCTTGAGCTTGTCGAGGAAGGCCGCGCGCACGCTTTCATGGACAAAGACGCGCGTGCCGTTCGAGCAGACTTCGCCCGCCGAATAGAAATTGGCGAGCAGCGCGCCCGAGACGGCATTGTCGAGATCGGCATCCTCGAACACGATCAGCGGGCTCTTGCCGCCCAGTTCGAGGGTCACCTGCTTGAGCGTGGCGGCAGCGTCGGCCATGACCTTGCGGCCCGTGCCCACTTCGCCGGTCAGCGAGACTTTGGCGATGCCCGGATGCAGCGTGAGCAGGCGGCCGGTGTCGCCAAAGCCCTGCACGACCTGGAACACGCCCTCGGGAACGCCGGCCTCGATATAGATCTTTTCCAGCTCGATGGCGGTCAGCGGGGTCAGTTCGGCGGGCTTGAAGATCATCGCATTGCCGCAGGTCAGCGCCGGGGCCGACTTCCAGCAGGCGATCTGGATCGGATAGTTCCACGCGCCGATCCCGGCGGTCACGCCCAGCGGCTCGCGGCGGGTATAGCCAAAGGCGCCCGCGCCCAGATCGACATGCTCGCCCGCGATCGTGGCGGCGATCCCGGCGTAATACTCGATGCAGTCCGCGCCCGAGAGGATGTCGACGGCGCTGGTTTCCTGGATCGGCTTGCCGGTGTCGCGCGCTTCGAGCAGGGCCAGTTCGTCGTTGCGTTCGCGCAGCAGGTCGACCGCCCGGCGCAGGATGCGCCCGCGCTCGGTGCCGGTCATCGCGCCCCAGATCTTCTGCGCAGCCTTGGCGCGGGCGACGGCGGCGTCGATATCGGCGGGCCCGTCGATGCGGATGCTGGCCAGAACCTCGCCGGTGGCGGGGTTGATCGTATCAAAATGCGTCATGTCGCTGCCTATCTGCAAGCAATGGATCGAAGCAGCCTGCACGGGGGGCGGCCCCGGTTGCGGGGCCTTGTCCGGGCAGTATGCCTCAACGTGCCATTTCGTCGTGAATATCACGCTGTCCAATAGCCGCCATCTTGGCAACGGGGGTAACGCTTTCTGATGGACTACATAACCGATTCTTATTTCCCGGCGCGACTTCGGATCGCTTTTCCAAGTATTTGGACGCGTGATATTTTCGCGCCGGAACACGCGGTTTGCGGGTGATTTTCAGGGGGGAGGAGGGCGCCGGCCTGGTGGCGGGGGGCTGCCCCGCGCGAGGCCTGGCCCGTCGTTTCAGGAGAGCGGCGGTTCGAGGATCTTTTGCAGGAACAGCAGGTCGAGCCAGCGGTCGAACTTGCGGCCCACTTCGTTCAGGCGCCCGGCCACCACGAACCCGAGCGCTTCATGCAGCGCGATCGAGCCCGTGTTCGAGGCATCGATCCCGGCGACCAGAACATGGAGCCCGGCCCGCCCGGCATGGGCGACGAGCGCTTCGAGCAGGGCCTTGCCGATGCCCTGCCGGTGGCAGGCCGGATCGACATAGACCGAATGCTCGGCGGTCTTTGCATAGCCGCTGAACGCGCGAAATTCGCCATAAGTGGCATAGCCGCGCACGGCGCCATCCTTTTCGGCCACCAGCACGGGAAAGTCGCGCCGGGCCTTGTCGGCCAGCCATGCCTCGCGGTCGGCCAGGGTCGCGGGGGTGGCATTCCAGACCGCCGTGGTGTGCTTCACGGCGTGGTTGTAGATCGCCAGAATGGCTGGCGTATCGGCGGGCCCTGCATTGCGGATCAGCATGGCGGGTTTGTGCCCGGAATACGGGGGCGGGGTCAAGGGAAGGCCGCCCCCCCCCGGTCCTCGCCTTCAGGCGGCTGACGGGCGCCGTGCCAGCCAGATCATGTGGCGGTCTCCCTGTCCGTTCCCGCGCGAGCGCACGACGGTGCGCGTCACGCTGAAACCGGCCTGTTCGAGCCGGGCGGTGAAGGCCGGGGCCGCAAAGGCCGACCAGATCGCCAGAATCCCTCCCGGACGCAGCGCGTTCCAGGCCCGCGCGAGTCCAGCGGGCGAATAGAGCCCGTTGTTGTCGCGCCGGGTCAGGCCCTCGGGGCCATTGTCGACATCGAGCAGGATCGCGTCATAGCCCTCGCGCGCGGCGCCGATCAGCATGGCGACGTCCTCGTCCAGGATCATCACGCGCGGATCGTCGAGGCAGTCGCCGGTCAGCGCGTGCATCGGTCCGCGTGCCCAGGCGATGATCTCGGGCACGATCTCGGCCACGATCACCCCGGCATCGGCGGGTAGCGCCAGCAGCGCGGCGCGCAGGGTATAGCCCATGCCATAGCCACCGATCAGCACTTGCGGGGCAGGCCGCCCGGCCAGCTGCTCGCAGGTGAGCGTGGCGAGCGCCTCTTCCGAGGCATTGGCCCGCGTGCTCATCAGCTCGGTATTTTCGAGCAGGATGGTGAATTCCTCGCCATGGCGGACGAGTCGGATTTCCACGCCATCGGGCACATGGGCCACGCCCACGAGTTCGTCGATCATCTGGTGAATTGCCCTTGTTGGCCGGTTTTGAAGTGTGGTCAGCGTTGAAGCTGGTCGGCGTGGTAGCGAGCGCCGAGATGAACCGGGGCCATGGTGCAGCACGGCCCGCTGCTGGGCGGGCCGTATCAGGGTTCCATAGGTCGGTGGCGCGCGAGGTCAACCATGCAATCGCGCGGGCCGCAAGCAACGGTCGGTCAGACTTGCGCCCCCACGAGCCGCCCGATGCCCGCCGTGATCGCCATGGCCAGCGCGCCCCAGAACACCACGCGCAGCACCGGGCGCAGCGGCGCCGAGCCGCCGGTGATCGCCCCGGCAGCGCCCAGTGCGCCCAGAAACACGATCGAGCCGAGCGCCTCGCCCATTGCCACCAGATGCAGCGGCAGCAGTGCGGCCAGCAGCAAGGGCAGGGCGGCCCCGGCGGTGAACATCGCCGCCGAGGTCAGCGCGGCGACGACCGGGCGCGCGGTGGTCATCTCGGTGATGTGCAATTCGTCGCGGGCATGGGCGCCCAGCGCGTCGTGGGCCATCATCTGGGTGGCCACCGTGCGGGCGGTTTCCCGGTCGACCCCGCGCGCGACGTAGATTTGCGTGAGTTCCTCCAGTTCGGCCTCGGGCGTGCTGGCCAGTTCGGCGCGCTCGCGGGCAAGGTCGGCCTTCTCGGTATCGGCCTGCGAGCTGACCGAGACATATTCCCCCGCCGCCATCGACATCGCCCCGGCCACCAGCGCGGCCACCCCGGCCACCAGCAGCGCGGGCCGTTCCGCGCCCGAGGCGGCCACGCCCAGAATCAGGCACGAGGTCGAGACGATCCCGTCGTTGGCGCCCAGCACGGCGGCGCGCAGCCAGCCGATGCGGGTGACGAGGTGGGATTCGCGATGGCGTGGCATGACAAAGGGGCCTTTCTGGTCAGAATTTCGGCGCGCGAAGCGGTCTTGCCCAGCCGCTGAGCGTGAGGATCTCGAACTGTTCGGTAACCCGGCCATTCCCGTCCTCATGGCGATCCTGTTCGGATGCTTGCGCAAAAGCGGCCTGGGCGCGGGCCAGCGCCGCCTTGCCCAGCGGCGCACCGGGGCGGGCGAGGCAATTGGTCAGGCCCTGCGCGCGCAAGTCTTCGACGAGGCGGTCGAGCGAGCGATAGCGCACGGCCAGGCTGCGACTGTCGACCACCGGATCGGCAAAGCCCGCGCGCTGGAGCAACTGGCCACCCGCGCGCACGTCGACTTGCGGATGGAGGCGGGGCGAGGGCCGGTCGCCGTCGGCTTCGAGCATGATCGCGCGCAGGGCGGGCAGGCTTCCGGCGGCGCACAGGCTCATCATCGCAAGGCCATCGGGGCGCAGCGCGCGGCGCAAGTGGACGAGCGCGCCGGGCAGGTCGTTCACCGTGTCGAGCGTGCCAAGGCTGGCGATGAAGTCGAAGCCTTCCGCAAAGGGCAGCGGCGCTTCCTCGTCGATGGGCACTTCGCCGGCCAGCGGGGCCGGATCGGCCCGCGTGACCTCGACCCCCTGCGCGGCCAGCGCGCTGCCCAGCGCGCCGGTGGTATCGCCGATCACCAGCGCGCGGGCCGGTTCGTGGCGCAGGAAGGACAGGCGGTCGAGCATGTCCTCGACCATGTCCTGGGCCATGAACGTGGCGGCATCGGGCCTCTGGGCCAGACGGCGCATCCGCGCGCGCTGGGCGAGGCGCCGGGCGGGGGCGAAGATGGTGGGCGGGGCTGCCGTGGGAGCGGGGGAGGAGGGAAGAGGAGCAGAGGAAGGGGGGAGAGTCGCCATGGCGCCTGACTGCGCCCTTGGCGCGCGCTTGCCAAGTCTTCTTGAGCGCCCAATCTTCCAGCCAATCTTTCTGAATGCCATTCGTCATCCCTGCGCAGGCGGGGATCCGGTTGCGAGGGTTGCGCATGCAAACGGGGCACAGAATCCGGATTCCCGCCTGCGCGAGAATGACGAAAGAGGGGGTATTGGAAAGCGTGGCGTCGTTGCATCTTGTAATGGCTGCCGGGCTGGGGGATGACCGGGGACGATGCGGCGTCTGTCGATCCTCACCCCGATCATCGATTTGCTGTTCCCGCCGCGTTGCCCGCTCTGTGGCGAGACGCTGGCGGCGCAGGGCGGGTTGTGCGCGGCCTGCTGGGGCATGCTTGCCATGCCGGGCGAACCGGCCTGCCGCCTGTGCCAGCGCCCGCTGCCCGATACGATGGCCGTTGTCCGGGCGGGGCATGTCCGGGGGGCGGAAGACGAGGCGACGATGCAAGGCGGGGTGTGCGCGCCCTGCCTGTCCGCTCCGCCGCTCCACGATGGCGTGGCGGCGGCCACGGTCTATGGCGATGCCACGCGCAAGCTGGTGCTGGCCTTCAAGCACGGGGGCAAGGTCGGCCTTGCGGGCCTGATGGCGCGGTTGATGATCGCCCGTTTGCAGGCCGGGGTGTTGCAGGTGGGGGATGGAAAGGGGGACGGGGAATGGCTGGTGGTGCCCGTGCCGCTCAACCGCTGGCGCCTGTGGGCGCGCGGCTACAACCAGTCGGCCCTGCTGGCCGCGCCCATCGCGCGGGCGACCGGCGCGC
>DQVI01000037.1 GCA_015661825.1 Novosphingobium capsulatum | reverse complement strand
CGGGGCACCCGCCAGGCCCGCCCGGCGGCCAGCGTGAGCGGCGCGCGGCGGTTGGCGATCCGGTATTCATAGGCGCGGCCCAGGCACGAAAAGCGCGCGTGCCAGTCGTCGGCCACTGCCACGCAATCGAGCACGGCAATCGGATCGGGCTTGAGCCGGGCATTGAGCGCCTCGCCCAGCCGGAACGGATCGAACGGGCGTTCGATGTCGATATGCGCGCGCATCCCCAGCGCATGGACGCCGGTATCGGTACGCCCGGCTGCAAAGAGCGTGACGGGATGGCCCACAATCGATTGTGCGGCCTCCTCGACCGCTTGCTGGACCGAGGGCCCATGGGCCTGCCGTTGAAGCCCCATGAACGGCGTGCCATCGAATTCGAGGGTCAGCGCATAACGCGGCATCAGCCGTTCCTTCCCATGCCATGGGGAGGGGGACCGCCCGCGCAGCGGGTGGTGGAGGGGAAAAACGACCCCATCACGCCAGCACCGTCCCGGCCGCAATCGCCCGCCCGCGCAACAGCGCCGCCGTCTCCATCGCCGGACGCCCCGCGCGCTGGACGATCAGCGGACGGATCGCGCCCTCTCCACAGCCAATCGTCAACTGCCCATCCAGAACCGTCCCCGGCGCGCCTTCCCCCTCGACCACCTGCGCGGCCAGCACGCGATAACGCTCGCCCTCCAGCTCGAAAAAGGCCCCCGGCGCGGGCGCGAAGGCGCGCACCTGCCGTTCGACCTGAAGCGCTGGCGCGGTGAAATCGAGGCGGCTCTCGGCCTTGTCGATCTTGGCGGCATAGGTAACCCCGGCCTCGGGCTGCACTTCGGGTTCGAACAGCGCAAGGTCGGCCAGCACGCGCACCATCAGGTCGGCGCCCAGTGCGGCCAGTTCGCCGGTCAGTTCGCCCGCCGTCTTGCCCTCGACCGGGGTGGCGACGGTCGCCAGCATCGGCCCGGTGTCGAGCCCGCGCTCCATCTGCATGATCGTGACCCCGGTGTGCACGTCGCCAGCCAGAATCGCGCGCTGGACGGGCGCGGCCCCGCGCCAGCGTGGCAGCAGCGAGCCATGGACATTGAGGCAGCCCAGACGCGGCGCGGACAGGATCGGCTGGGGCAGGATCAGGCCATAGGCGGCCACCACCGCCGCATCGGCCCCGTGGGCGGCAAACACGGCCTGTTCCTCGGCGCCCTTGAGGCTGACGGGGGTGAAGACGGGAATGCCGTGGCCCTGCGCCGCCAGATGGACGGGGGAGGGCTGGAGCTTCTTGCCCCGGCCAGCCGGGCGCGGGGGCTGGCTGTAGACGGCCACGACCTCGTGGCCTGCGGCCACCAGCGCATCGAGCGTGGGCACGGCAAATTCGGGGGTGCCCATGAAGATCAGGCGCATGGTTGCAAACGGTCCTTTTCCAATCCTGCGCCCGGCCCTATCTGTCGCGCCATGGCATCGCAAGAGATCGAGGCGCTTTCAGGCGCGCTGGCCCGTCTGCCCGGCCTTGGCCCCCGCTCGGCGCGGCGTGCCGTGCTCTGGCTGATCAAGCGGCGCGAATCCGCGCTGCCCCAGTTGCTGGCCGCGCTCGAAGCCGTGCGCGAGAAGCTGGTGGAATGCGGCGTGTGCGGCAATGTCGACACGATGAACCCGTGCGGGATCTGCGCCGATCCGCGCCGCGATGCGCGCGCGCTCTGCGTGGTGGAGGATGTGGCCGACTTGTGGGCGCTCGACCGCGCGCGGCTGTTTACCGGGCGCTATCACGTGCTGGGCGGGCGGCTTTCCGCGCTCGAAGGGGTGCGGCCCGAAGACCTGACCATCGCCCGCCTGCTCGACCGCGTGGGGACCGGCGGGATCGACGAAGTGGTGCTGGCGATGAATGCCACGCTCGAAGGGCAGACGACCGCGCACTACATCGCCGAGCGGCTCGAAGGCCTGCCCGTGCGGGTGACGCAACTGGCCCATGGCCTGCCGGTGGGCGGGGAGCTGGACTACATGGACGAGGGCACGCTGGCGCAGGCCTTGCGCGCGCGGCGTCCGGTGTAGTGACTCAGCCTTCGAGGCTGGCCAGAACCTCGTAGGCCAGCACGGCCCCGGCCACGGCGGCGTTCAGGCTGTCGGCGCGGCCTTTCATCGGCATCGTCACGCGCAAGTCGCAGGCCAGTTCATAGTCCTCGGGCAGCCCGCGCGATTCGTTGCCGACCATCACGAAGCAGGGCGCGGCATAAGGCGCGCCGCGATAGGGCACCGCCTCGCGCAGGGAAGCCGCCACCAGTTGCCCGGCACCACCGCGCAGCCAGGACAGGAATTCGTCCCAGCGGGCCTGTGCCAGATGCTGGGTGAAGATCGCGCCCATGCTGGCGCGCACGGCCTCGACCGAGAACGGATCGACGCAATCGTCGAGCAGGATCAGCCCGCCCGCGCCCACCGCATCGGCGGTGCGCAGCATCGTGCCCAGATTGCCCGGATCGCGCATGGCCTGCGCCACCAGCCAGAGCGGGGCGGCCTCGCGCGTGATCGTGGCGAGCGAGGTGTCCCACTCGGCAAAGACCCCGGCGACGGCCTGCGGGTTGTCCTTGCCGGTGATCTTGGCGAGGATGTCGACCGGAACCTCGATCACGTCGCCCCCGGCGCTGGCCGTGGCCTGTTCCAGTTCGTCGAGCAGCGGGTGCCCCTCGCGCCCTTGCGCCATCAGCAGGATTTCGGGCAGGCGCCCGCCTTCGCGCGCATCGGTCAGCAGGCGCAGGCCCTCGGCCAGGAACTTGCGCTCGCGCCTGCGGTGCTTCTTGTCGCGCAGACTGCGGACAAACTTGACGGTGGGATTGGAAAACCCGGTGATCGTGCGGCGAAACATGCGCGCTCCCATGCGTCAGCGCCGGGCGCGGGGCAAGTGCTCAGTCTTCGCCGAAGCCGTCCTTGACGAGGCCCGCCAGCTTGAGCAGCACCGAATCGGCCTCTTCTTCAGGGCCGGCGACGACCACGTCGATGCAATCGCCCTTGGCTGCGCCCAGCATCATCAGGCCCAGGATTGAGCCGCCATTGGCCTCGGTCCCGTCCTTGAGCACGGTGACGCTCACCCCGGAGGGGAGCTTGGCAACGGCGTTGACGAACTTGGCGCTCGCGCGGGCGTGGAGGCCGCGCTGGTTGACGATGGTGATCGTCTCGCGGGCGACATAGGTCTGATTGGTCGTCAAGGCTTGCCCTCCCGGTGGCGTCGCGGCTGGAAATCAGGCATCCTGGCCCAGGAATTCCGACGCGATCGTAATGTAGTTGCGCCCGGCATCGCGCGCGGCGGCCGTGGCGTCGCGAACATTCATGCATCCGCGCGCCTTGGCAAGACGGATCAGCATGGGAAGGTTGATCCCGGCGATGACCTCGATCCGGCCCGCTTCCATCAGCGAGATGGCCAGATTGGAGGGGGTTCCACCGAACAGGTCGGTGAGGATGATGACACCTTCGCCGCTGTCGACGCGGCGAATGGCATCGGCGATCTCCTTGCGGCGACGCTCCATGTCGTCGTTGGGGCCGATACAGACACCGATGATGTCCTGTTGTCGGCCCACGACATGTTCCATCGCATGGATGAATTCGTCGGCAAGGGCGCCGTGGGTGACGAGAATCAGACCGATCATGAAGGGAACGGACTCCGCAATGCAGCCGTGCAAGGTACCATGGCCAGGCTTAACAGAGCCTTGGCGGGCACATGCGGGCTGCCAGAATTCTGGCATTCACAAGGCATGTCTTTCAAAACCGTCCCGCTCCCGGTGTGCTGTGCTTTGATGCCACGCACATTATCGTTGATTTGCCGATCCTGTTGCAATTATTCCAACTTTTACAGCAAGATCAAACATCACACCTGCACCGCCTGGGCCCCTTCGAGAAGGTTGGCCCCGCGCGAGGCGAGGTTGCGATGCAACAATGTGGGAGAAAAACCCGCGTCGCGCAAGCCTTGTGCGATCTGTTCGGCCATGAACACCGAGCGGTGGCGCCCGCCGGTGCAGCCAAAGGCGATGTGCACATAGGCTTTCCCCTGTGCCTCGAATCGGGGGAGCAGGAGCAGGAGAAGCCCGAGAATCCGTTCGTAAGCCTCGGCATAGGCCGGATCCTGGCGGATATAGGCGCCGATCGGGGCGTCCTTGCCGGTCATCGGGCGCAAGGCCTCGTCCCAGTGGGGATTGGCAAGGAAACGCATGTCGAAAACGAGGTCGGCGAGCGGGGGCGTGCCCCGTGAAAAGCCGAAACTGCTGACGGTTATCGTGGTCCGACTCGGCGAGAGCGCGGCGAATTGCTGGCGGATCGCCTGTTGCAGGTCGTTGGTGGTGAAATCGGTTGTGGATATCACCACGTCGGCCCAGCGGCGCAGCGGGGAAAGCAGCTCGCGCTCGGCGGCGATGCCGCTGGCGGCGGGGCGGTCATCGCTCATCGGATGGCGGCGTCGGGTCTCGTTGTAGCGGCGTTCGAGTTCGGCCCCGCCGCAATCGAGGAACAGCGTCGTCACCGAAAGATCGCTGCGCGTCAGGAGCGCCTTGACCCGTTCGATGATGGTCTGGGGATCGAAACCGCGCGTGCGGGTGTCGAAGCCGATGGCCAGCGGGGTGGCCGTATCGCCCCCTGCCGCCCCTGCCGCCGCCCCCGCAGTCTGCCCCGGTTCGGTTTCGAGCAGGCGGTCGAGCAGGCGGATCGGGAAGTTGTCGATGGCTTCCCAGCCGAGGTCTTCGAGTGTGCGCAGCGCGGTGGTCTTTCCCGCGCCCAGCAGGCCTGTGACGAGAAGGATGCGCTGGGGTTGCGGGGCAGTGGGCGGGGTCGACATGAGGCGCCTTGTGCGCCCATCGACGGGCAAAGAAAAGGGTGATCGTCGCGCGGCTTTCAGACCAGCCCGTGATGCCGCAGGGCGAGTTCGGCCCGCAAGGGCAGGGCCTGGCTCTCGGGCCACAAGTGGAGCAGCGGCACCGGCCATCCGCCGCGCAGGACGGTCTGCGCGGCCTCGACAAAGCGCGGGGCCTGCCGGTCGAGCACGACGACCAGCGCGACCGGCACCGGATCGGGTCCGGCATGAGGGAAGGGCAGGATGCCCAGGTTGCGCACCTCGATCAGCCCGGCGGTATTGGGGTGGGGCGCGGCGCACAGGCGTCCGTCAGGGGCGCTGAGCACGACCCCGTCATCGCCCAGCAGAATCGCCCCCCGGTCGATCAGCGCGAGCGCGAGGCTCGACTTGCCGCTGCCCGGCGGCCCCTCGATCAGCAGGGCACGCCCGTCGATGACCACTGCGCTCGCCTGATGGACGATCATGCGACAACTTCCCCGGCATGGGGCAGGGTCAGCACGAGGCAGGCTCCGCGCGCGCCGTCGGGGCGGTCGAGGATGGTCAGGCTGCCGTCGTGGGCCTCGGCGATGGTGCGCGCGATGGCCAGCCCCAGCCCGCTGTGCGCGCCAAAGGCCTCGCCCGCCGGGCGCACCGAATGGAACCGCTCGAAGACCTTGTCGCGCCCTTCGACAGGGATGCCGGGCCCCTGGTCGGTCACGCTGAGCAGCACGCGGGCAAAGTCGTCGGTGCCGCCCCCTTCGGTCCAGACCGCCACTTCGACGATGCCGCCCGGCGGCGAGAACGAGACGGCATTGTCGAGCAGGTTTTCCAGCACCCGTTCGAGCCGCATCCCGTCGCCCACCACCAGAGGGGGCAGCGGCTGGAGCAGCGGAGCGGGAAACGGGCCGGTGAAGGCCGGATCGGGATAAGCCGGGGCAAGGCGGATCACCGCGCCCCCGCGTGTCTCGCGCGCGCCGCGGGCGCCCACCACTTGCGCGGCGAGCGCGGCCAGATCGAGCCGGACGAAGGTGGCGCGGCTCAGTTCGGCGTCGATCCGGCTGGCGTCGGCAATTTCGGTGATCAGCCGGTCGAGGCGCTGGACATCGTGGGTGGCAATCGCGGTCAACTGGCGGCGCAGGGCCGGGTCTTCGACGCGGTCGAGCGATTCGACCGCGCTGGCAAGGCTGGCCAGCGGGTTCTTGAGTTCGTGGGCGACATCGGCGGCAAAGCTTTCGACCGCGTCGATGCGGTGGCGCAGGGCCATCGTCATGTCGGAAAAGGCGCGGGCGAGCAGGCCGATCTCGTCGCCCCGGTCAGGCAGGCGGGGCACCACGACCTCGCGCTCGCGCCCCAGCCG
>DQVI01000054.1 GCA_015661825.1 Novosphingobium capsulatum | reverse complement strand
GCGGAAGGCCTGCCCGCGCGGGTTCTGGCCGCCGCGCCCGCCGAACTGGCCCTCGCCTTTGCCGCGCGGCTGGAAACGCTGGCGAGCATTCCCGCCCGGCTGGCATACCTTGCCGCAGGGGGCCCGCTGCCGAAGGGGCGGCGTCTTGGCCCCGGCCATGGCGAGGCATCGGTGGAGTGCGCGCGCGGGCGCCTTGTCCATCAGGTGCGGGTGGAGCATGGCCAGGTCGTGGAGTACCGGATCGATGCGCCCAGCGCGCGGCGCTTTGCCCCCGGAGGGGACGCGCTCGCCCTGCTGGCGGCCTGTGGCGACGCGCTCGCGGTCGACTGGACGATGCAGGCCATCGACCCTTGCGTAGGCTGGGTCCTCGACCCTGCCGTGGAGGCGAGCTGATGCATGAAATGGCGATCTGTGAATCGATCCGCCAGATCCTTGAGGAGCAGGCCCAAACGGCCCGCTTCGCACGGGTCGAGCGCGTGGTTCTGGCTATCGGAGCCCTTTCGGGGGTGGAAATCGAGGCCCTGCGTTTCGGCTTCGATGTCGTCATGCGCGGCAGCGTGGCGCAGGACGCGAAACTGGAAATCGAGGATGTACCGGGCACGGCCTGGTGCATGGTCTGCGCGCAAACGGTGGAAATCGCCGCGCGCTATGATGCTTGCCCGCGCTGCGGGTCCTATCAGTTGCAGGTGACGGGTGGGGACGACATGACCATTCGTGAATTGGAGGTGGTGTGATGTGTACGGTTTGCGGGTGCAGCGACGGGGGCGCCACGATGGACAAGGGACATGGTCATGCCCACGGCCATCACCACCATCATGACCATGGGCATGATCACGAGCATGACCATGACCATCATCACCACGATCATGAGCATGATCATCATCATGAGCATGGCCATGGGCACGGGGCAGGCGATCTCGACTATGGCGCGGGTGCCGCCGGGGTTTCGGTCGCGGGCATGAGCCAGAGCCGGCTGATCCGGCTGGAGGCCGACATTCTGGGCAAGAACGCCCGTTATGCCGCCGCCAACCGCGACCGTTTCACCGCGCAGGGCATCCTTGCGCTCAACCTCGTGTCGAGCCCCGGCTCGGGCAAGACCACGCTGCTGTGCCGCACGCTCGAAGCCATCGGGGCTGATTATCCGGTCGCCGTGATCGAGGGCGACCAGCAGACCAGCCAGGACGCCGACCGCATCCGCGCCACCGGCGCCCCCGCGATCCAGATCAACACCGGCAAGGGGTGCCACCTCGACGGGCACATGGTCGGCCATGCGCTCGACCATCTGGACCCGGCGGCGGGCAGCGTGCTGTTCATCGAGAACGTGGGCAATCTGGTCTGCCCGGCGGCCTTCGATCTGGGCGAGGGCGCGCGCGTGGCGATCCTTTCGGTGACCGAGGGCGAGGACAAGCCGCTCAAGTATCCCGACATGTTTGCCAGCGCCGATCTCGTGCTGGTCAACAAGGTCGACCTGCTGCCCTATCTCGATTTCGATGTCGATCTGGCGATTGCCCATATGCGCCGGGTCAATCCGCGCGTGCGCGTGCTCAAGGTTTCGGCCCGCAGCGGCGAGGGCATGGGCGCCTGGCTCGACTGGCTGCGTGCGGCCCGCGGCATGGCTCTGGCCGCGCAAAGCGCACCGGTTGCGGGCTGAGTTCGGGAGAAATACGATGTGTCTTGCCATCCCTGCGCTCGTGCTCGAACTCCATCCCGATGCGATGGCCACGGTTTCGGCCGGTGGGGTCACGCGGCAAGTCTCGGTCGGCCTGCTCGAAGATGTCGTGCCGGGTGACTATGTGCTGCTCCATGTCGGTTTCGCGCTGCACAAGGTGAGCGTGGAGGAGGCCGAGGAAACCCTGAAGATGATGGCGCAGGCCGGTCTCTTGCAGGAAGAACTGGCCGAATGGGCCGAGACGGGAAGCGAGGTCAGGCCATGAAATACGTCTCGGAATTCCGCGATCCGGCCCTCGCGCAGAGCCTTGCCCGCGCCATCGCGCGCGAGGCCCGGCCCGACCGGACTTATGCGTTCATGGAGTTCTGCGGCGGGCATACCCACGCGATCTTCCGCTATGGCGTGCAGGATCTGGTGCCCGGCAACGTCCGCTTCATCCATGGGCCGGGGTGCCCTGTCTGCGTGCTGCCGATGCGGCGGCTCGACGATGCGCTCGAACTGGCCGAGCGGCACGGGGTGATTTTGGCGACTTATGGCGACATGATGCGCGTTCCGGGCAGCGGGCGGCGCTCGATGCTCACCGCGCGCGGCGCCGGGGCCGACATCCGCATGGTCTATTCGACGCTCGACGCGCTGGAGATCGCGCGGGCCAACCCGACCCGGCAGGTCGTCTTCATGGGCATCGGCTTCGAGACGACGACCCCGGCCAGCGCCATGGCGATCCTGGCCGCCCGGCGCGAGGGACTGCGCAATTTCAGCGTGTTCTGCAACCATGTGCTGACCCCGCCCGCGATGGTCCATGTGCTCGAAGCGCCCGACATCGACCCCGCGCAGGCCGTCCGCCTCGACGGGTTCCTCGGGCCCAGCCATGTCTCGACGGTGATCGGCGCGCACGCCTATCGCCCGCTCGTCGCGCGCTATGGCAAGCCGATGGTGATTGCCGGGTTCGAGCCGCTCGATGTCATGCAATCGGTCCTCATGCTGATCCGTCAGGTCAACGAGGGGCGGGCGGAAGTCGAGAACCAGTATGCCCGCGTGGTGACCGAAGAGGGCAATGCGCGCGCGCAGGCGATGATGGACGAGGTTTTCGTGCTGCGCGACAGCTTTGAATGGCGGGGCCTCGGTTCGGTGCCGCTCAGCGCGCGCGCGATTGCCCCGGCCTTTGCCGAATTCGACGCCGAGACCCGCTTTGCGATCAGCGAGAAGCAGAGCCGCGAAACCAAGAGCTGCGAATGCCCGGCGATCCTGCGCGGGGTGAAAAGCCCCAAGGATTGCAAGCTGTTTGGCCGGGCCTGCACGCCCGAAACCCCGCTGGGGGCCTGCATGGTCAGCTCCGAAGGGTCTTGCGCGGCCTATTATACCTATCGTCGCGCGGAAACGATGTCCCAGATGGATGGGGCCCAGATGGAAGCGGCAGAATGAGCACGATCCTGCGCCCCGGTGCCTGCGTTGAAATGGCCCATGGCGGCGGCGGGCTGGCCACCACCCGCCTGATCCGCGAGATTTTCGCCCGCCATTTCGCCAATCCCCTGCTCGATCAGGGGCATGATGCCGCCCGGCTCGATCCCCTGCCACCCGGCCGGCTGGTGATGAGCACCGACGCCCATGTCGTCAGCCCGCTCGACTTTCCCGGTGGCGACATCGGCTCGCTGGCTGTCCATGGCACGGTCAACGACGTGGCGATGGCCGGGGCCTGGCCGGTCGCGCTGGCGGCGGCCTTCATCATCGAGGAGGGGTTCCCGCTCGCCGATCTCGACCGCATCGCCGCCAGTATGGGCGCGGCGGCGCGCGCGGCGGGGGTGCCGATCGCCACGGGCGATACCAAAGTGGTCGAACGCGGCCATGGCGACGGGGTGTTCATCACCACCACGGGCGTCGGCGTCGTGCCCGAAGGGGTGAACATGGCGCCTGCCCATATCGTGCCGGGCATGGCGATCCTCGTGTCCGGGCCGCTGGGCGATCATGGCGTGGCGATCCTGTCGCGCCGTCAGGGCCTCGAATTTGGCACGGCAATCCAAAGCGACAGCGCCGCGCTGCATCGCATGGTGGCGCAGATGGTCGCGCACGTGCCCGGCATCGCCGTTCTGCGCGATCCCACGCGCGGGGGGCTTTCCGCGACGCTCAACGAACTGGCCGAGGCGGCGGGCGTGACGATGACGCTGGAGGAAGCCGCGCTTCCGGTGCGCCCCGAAGTGGCCGGGGCCTGCGAGATGCTCGGCCTCGATCCGCTCCACATCGCCAACGAAGGCAAGCTCGTGTGCATCTGCCCGCCCGAGGAAGCCGAGGCGCTGCTGGCGATCATGCGGGCCCATCCCGAAGGCGCGGGCGCCGTGCGCGTGGGCACGGTGGGCGAGCGGGCCGCGCCCGGAACACCCGGTTTGCTGCGGATGCAGACGCTGATCGGGGGCATGCGCGTGGTCGACTGGCTGGCGGGTGAACCGCTGCCCCGGATCTGCTAGAGGCTGTGACGATGGCTGATCCGGCACTGCTCCCCACTGTCCTTATCGTCGACGACGAGATCCGCAGCCTGGAATCGCTGCGCCGCATTCTCGAAGACGATTTCGAGGTCCTGACCGCGTCCTCGACGCGCGAGGCGGAAAAGCTTCTGGCTGACCGCTGGGTGCAGGTGATCCTGTGCGACCAGCGCATGCCCGAGCGCAGCGGGGTGGAGTTCCTGACGGATGTGAAGGAACGCTGGCCCGATGTGATCCGCATGATCATCTCGGGTTATGCCGACGCCCACGACATCATCGAGGGGATCAATCAGGCGGGCATCTTCCAGTATGTGACCAAGCCCTGGCACCCCGAACACCTGCTGCTCACGCTGCAATCGGCCTGTCGCCTGTTCCAGCTTCAGCGCGAGAACGAGTTGCTGGCGGTCGAACTGCGCATGGCGCCCAGCGCGGCGGGCCGCGTGGTCGAGAAGCGCAAGGCCGAAGTGCGCCGGGCCTATGACGTGAACGACGGGATCGTGCGCGCGCCGGGCAGCCCGATGGACGAGGTTTGCGGGGCGCTTGCGCAAGTGGCGCCGTTCGATGTGCCGGTCCTGCTGATCGGCGGCTCGGGCACGGGCAAGGAACTGGCCGCGCGTGCGCTTCATTACGGGTCGCTGCGCTGGAACAAGTCGTTCGTGGTCGAAAACTGCGGGGCCTTGCCCGACGAACTGCTCGAATCCGAGCTGTTCGGCCACAAGAAAGGCGCGTTTACCGGCGCCATCGACGATCATGTCGGCCTGTTCGAGCGCGCCGATGGTGGCACGGTCTTCCTCGACGAGATCGGCGAGGTTTCGCCCGCGTTTCAGGTCAAGCTGCTGCGTGTCTTGCAGGAGGGAGAGGTCCGCCCGCTGGGCGCCGGGCGCACGCGCAAGATCGACGTGCGGGTGATTGCGGCGACCAACCGCGACCTTGAAACCGAGATGCGCGAGGGGCGCTTCCGCGCCGACTTGTTCTATCGCCTCGCGGGCATGATCGTGCGTCTGCCCGATCTCAAGGACCGCCCCGGCGACCTGCCGGTGCTGGTCGAGAGCCTGCTCGAACAGGCCATGGCGCGCATGGGCAAGAGCGTGCCCGGCGTCGCGCCCGAGGCGATGGCGCGGCTGGCCGCCTATGACTGGCCGGGCAACGTGCGCGAATTGCAGAACGAGATCCAGCGCATGCTCGTGCGCGGCGAGGAAGGGCGCTGGCTCGGCCTCGACGTGGTTTCGCCCCATATCCATGCCCCGCGCGAGGACGCGCTGCCCGTGGCAGGGGACAGCCCTGTCGAGCCGGTGTCGGGGCCGCACGGTGACCTCAGGGAACGGGTCAGCGCCATGGAAGCGCGGATCATCCGCGAGACACTGATCCGCCACCGCTGGAACAAGAGCGGCACCGCGCGCGAACTGGGCCTTTCGCGGGTGGGGCTGCGGGCCAAGCTTGAGCGATATGGCCTTGAAAATGTTCATCCCCTTCCGCCAGTACGGGCGCGCACAGGCGACAAGGCAGGCCATAGCGGATGAGCGGCACGGGAGGGGATCACACGACAGGCATTCAGGACACCGATCTGACCGGTGCCTTTGCCGAAATGGGCGCGCAGGGCGAGGACTTGTGGATCGACGTGATCCGCCAGATGGACAGCGTCTATGCCGATCTGGTGTCCAGTCAGGTCGCGCTTGAGGAACACAACACGGCCCTTGAACAGGCGCGCGGTTTTCTCGGCTCGGTGCTGGGCGCGATGACCGACGTGCTGGTGGTCTGCGATGCGCAAGGCCGGATCGAGCAGGTCAATCCGGCGCTCACCACGCTGGTCGGCAAGAGTGCCGAGCAACTGGTCGGAACCGCCATCCTCGATCTCTTCCGCGTGGAGGATCATGCCGATCTGCTCGCCGCGCTCGATGCGCTGGCCCGCGGGCAGGCGGTCGTCGAGGGGCGCGAGTGGGAGGCGATTGCCGCCAATGGCAGTTCGGGCGCGCTTTCGGTCAACAGTGCGCCCCGCCGCGATGCCAGCGGGCGTTTTGCCGGCATGGTGCTGGTCGGGCGCCCGATCGGCGAATTGCAGCGCGCCTATCGCGAACTGGGCGCTGCGCACCAGCGGCTGCGCCAGACCCAGCAGCAATTGCTGACCACCGAGAAGATGGCCGCGCTCGGGCGGCTGGTGGCGGGCGTTGCCCATGAACTCAACAACCCGATCAGCTTCGTCTTCGGCAACATGTATGCGCTCAAGCGCTATGGCGCGGCGATCACGCAATATCTGGCCGCGCTCGACGAGGGGCGTTCGGGCGAGGATCTGGCGGCCTTGCGCGCGAAACTCAAGATCGACCGCGTGCTGGCCGATATCAGCCCGCTGGTCGATGGCACCCTCGAAGGGGCCGAGCGCGTGCGCGACATCGTGCAGGACTTGCGCCGCTTTTCGGCCAACCAGCGCGAGCCGCTCGAAACCTTCAACCTCGTCCGCCTCGTCCAGACGGCGGTGGACTGGGTGATCAAGACCATGCGCGATCCGCCCGAAGTCTGCTTCGACCTGCCCGAGCGGCTCGACATCGTGAGCCGCAAGGGCCAGTTGCACCAGATTCTCGTCAACCTCGTCCAGAACGCGGCTGATGCCCTGGCAAGCGGGCAGGGGGAGGCGCGGGAGCAGCCGCCCTGCCTGAGCCTTTCTGCCCGGCAGGAGGGCGAGGATATCGTCGTGCGCGTGGTCGACAACGGGCCCGGTGTCCCGGCCAGTGTGCAGGACAAGATTTTCGAGCCGTTCTTCACCACCAAGCCGATCGGGTCCGGCACCGGGCTGGGGCTCTATGTGTCCTACACGATGGCGGGCAAGCTGGGGGGCAGCCTCGACTATGCCGATGCGCCGGGCGGGGGGGCGGCCTTCACGCTGCGCCTTCCCGCCCATGGCGAAGGCGAAGGCGGGGATGGGGGCGGGGATGGGGGCGAGGAAGCGGAAACATGAGTGCAGGGGAGCATGAGCGCGCCCAGGATCGCCCCTTGCGGCTGATCTGGCTGCAATCGGGGGGCTGCGGGGGCTGCACGATGTCGTTGCTCGGCCAGCAGGGGCCCGATCTGGTCGCGGCGCTGCGGGCGGCGCGCGTCGAGGTGCTCTGGCATCCCTCGCTGTCCGAGGCGACAGGCGCCGAGGCACGCGCGATCCTCAATGCGGCGGCCAGCGGCGAGGAGCCGGTCGATATCTTCTGCCTCGAAGGCTCGGTCATCCATGGTCCCAATGGCACGGGCGGCTTCCACATCATGGCCGGAACCGGGCGCCCGATGCGCGAGATGATTGAGGGCATCGCCCGCCATGCCACCCATGTCGTCGCGGTCGGCTCGTGCGCGGCCTTTGGCGGGATCACCATGGGCGGGGGCAATGCGGTCGAGGCGGGCGGCCTTGCCTATGACGGCACCGTGCCGGGCGGCCTGCTGGGCGAGGGGTTCCGCGCGCGTGGCGGGCTTCCGGTGATCAATATCGCGGGCTGTCCGATCCATCCGGGCTGGTTCGTCGATACCCTGATGCAGATCGCGGGCGGGACAATGGCCGGGGCGGACCTCGACGAATGGGAGCGCCCGCTCGCCTATACCGCCTCGCTCGTCCACCATGGCTGCGCGCGCAACGAATTCTACGAATTCAAGGCCAGCGCCGAGGATCTGGGCGATCTGGGCTGCATGATGGAAAACCTGGGCTGCAAGGGCACCCAGGCCCGCGCCGATTGCAACACGCGCGCGTGGAATGGCTCGGGCTCGTGCCTGACGGGTGGCTATCCGTGCATCGCTTGCACCGCCCCCGGTTTCGAGGAACCCGGCCACGCCTTTGCGGTCACCCCCAAGATCAGCGGCATTCCCATCGGCCTGCCGACGGACATGCCCAAGGCCTGGTTCGTGGCGCTCGCCAGCCTGTCGAAGGCGGCCACGCCCCGGCGGCTCAAGGAAAACGCCGCGCGCCCCATACCTGCCGTCCTGCCGCGCGACCGGCGCAAGAGAGAGAGATGAGCGACACCCCCCGCCTGATCATTGGCCCCTTCAACCGGGTGGAGGGCGATCTGGAAGTGCGCCTCGACATGGCCGGTGACCATGTCGAGGCCGCGCGCGTGACCTCGCCGCTCTATCGCGGGTTCGAGGGCATGCTGGTGGGCCGCGCGGCGGAAGACGCGCTGGTCTATGCCCCGCGCATCTGCGGCATCTGCTCGGTCTCGCAGAGCGTGGCGGCGGCCCGCGCGCTGGCGGGCGTGC
>DQVI01000153.1 GCA_015661825.1 Novosphingobium capsulatum | reverse complement strand
GCTCACGCTGGCCGCCGGGCGGGCCTGGCGGGTGCCCCGCCCGCTCGACGCGCAGGCCATGCACGAGGCCGCACAGGAACTGGTGGGGCGGCACGATTTCACCACGTTCCGCTCGGTCCACTGTCAGGCCGCCAGCCCACTCAAGACGCTCGACCGGCTCGACGTGCGGCGCGAGGGTGACATGGTGATCATCGAGACCGCCGCGCGCAGCTTCCTGCACCATCAGGTGCGCTCGATGGTCGGCTGTCTGGGGCTGGTCGGGCTCGGTCACTGGACCCGCGCCGATCTGGTGGCGGCCCGCGATGCGCGCGACCGGCGCAAGCTGGGGCACAATGCCCCGCCCGAGGGACTCTATTTCGTCAAGGCCGTCTATCCCGACGAGCCCTGAAAAAAGGCCGGGAAGCACTGACTTCCCGGCCTTTTTTGCAAAAACGATCAGGCCTTGTGGGCGACGCTCTCGGGCAGATCCTTGCCGAACACGCGCTGGTAGTATTCGGCCACCAGAACCCGCTCGGCCTCGTCGCACTTGTTGAGGAACGAGAGACGGAAGGCAAAGCCCACATCGTTGAAGATCTGGCTGTTCTGCGCCCACGAGATCACCGTGCGCGGGCTCATCACGGTCGAGATGTCGCCGCCCACGAAGCCCTTGCGGGTCAGGTCAGCCACGCGCACCATGCTGGCGATGACTTGCGGATCGAGGCCGGGCACCTTCTTGGTGACGACTTCGACTTCGGTCTCGGCGGGCAGGTAGTTGAGCGCGACGACGAGGTTCCAGCGGTCCATCTGGCCCTGGTTGATCGCCTGCGTGCCGTGATAGAGCCCCGAGGTATCGCCAAGGCCCACGGTGTTGGCCGTGGCGAACAGGCGGAACCACGGGTTGGGACGGATCACCCGGTTCTGGTCGAGCAGGGTCAGCTTGCCCTCGGTTTCCAGCACGCGCTGGATCACGAACATCACGTCCGGGCGGCCCGCGTCATATTCGTCGAAGACCAGCGCGGTCGGCGTCTGGAGCGCCCAGGGCAGCAGGCCTTCGCGGAATTCGGTCACCTGCATGCCATCGCGCAGGACAATCGCGTCGCGCCCGATCAGGTCGATGCGGCTGATATGCGCGTCGAGGTTGATACGCACGCAGGGCCACTTGAGGCGCGCGGCGACCTGCTCGATGTGGGTCGACTTGCCGGTGCCGTGATAGCCCTGGACCATCACGCGGCGGTTGAAGGCAAAACCGGCCAGAATCGCGAGCGTGGTATCGGGATCGAAGACATAGTTGTCGTCGGCATCGGGCACGCGCTCGTCGGCCACCGAGAAGGCCGGCACGGTCATGTCGATGTCGATACCGAAAGTCTCGCGCACCGACACGGTGATGTCGGGCGCCGGCAGGACGGTGGTGGCGCCGGGCTGGGCCACGAGGTTCGAAGTGTCGCTCATCGCGAACCTGCCTATCCGCGCGCGCGCCGCGCCGCAACAAGCTTTGGCATCGTTCCTTGCCGGAAGGCGAGATTTTGGCCCCTGCTCCCGAACCTGGGCCCGGAAGGGCGGCCTAAGTAACAATCCGTATAAGTCTCATTCGCATATTTGGTTACTGTCCCGTTAGTCACGACCGTTCACTGTCGCGCGCGGCCACGTCGCACGATTCCAGACGGTCCACAGGCAGATGGATGATCACCTTGTTCGTGATCCCCCGTCCGGGCCTGTGCAAGCGGCGGGCAAAGGGGGCAACCAGCATGCAGGCAGACCATCGCGGGCGTTATGCCCTGCTCGACGACATGCGCGGAATCGCGGCGGTCGCGGTGTGCCTGTTTCACATCGGAACCCGCGCGGGCGGGCTGCAACTGTTTCCCAATGGCTATCTCGCGGTCGATTTCTTCTTCATGCTCAGCGGCTTCGTTCTGGCCGAAGCCTATGAAAACCGCCTTCGCCAGTCGATGAGCCTGACCGCGTTCATCCGCCGCCGGACGGTCCGCATGGCCCCGGTCGCCATGCTCGGGGCCACGATCGGCGGGGTCTATCTCCTCGCCCGCTGGAGCGCCGCGCCCGACCGCTCCGACCCTCTGGTCGAGGTCGTGATGGCCGACGCCCTCAACCTCGTGCTCCTGCCCAAGCTCTGGCATGGACGGGCCACCGGCTGGGAACTGTTTCCCGCCAACGGGCCGCTGTGGTCGCTCTTTTTCGAGATTCTGGCCAATCTGGCCTGGGCCGCGTGGATGACCCGCGCCTCAACCCGCATGCTCGCGGGCTTGACGCTGCTGGCAGCCGCGGCCCTGACGGCCAGTGCGCTGCACCATGGCTCGCTGCACATCGGCTGGCAGGTGCCGACCCTCGATGGCGGACTGGCGCGGATTTCGTTCGGGTTCGGGTGTGGATTGCTGATGCACCGGCTGCGCCACCGCATCCCCCCGATGAAGGCCCCGGCCGCGCCTCTGGCCGCCCTCGCGCTGGTCTATGCCCTGGCCCTGCCGGAAGAGCATCTGGCCTGGACGCTGTTCGTCGCGCTGGTGTTCCTGCCGGGCATTCTGGCAGTGTCCGTCACCGCCGGACGCCATCGGGCCATGCCGGGCGGGGCGCTGCTGGGGCGCCTGTCCTATCCGCTCTATGGCATCCACGTTCCCCTGCTCGCGATTGCGGCGGGGGGGATCAAGCGGATCACCGGCGGCATGCCCCTCGATGCCTGGGGGCTGCTGCTGCTCCCCCCGATCCTGATGGCTGCCTGGCTGACGCTGATCCTGTTTGACGAACCGCTGCGCGCGTTCCTGTCGCAGCGCCCGCCCCGTGGCTTCCGGTCGCAAGCCCCCGGCAAAGGCGTCGCGGCAGGTCCATCCACTTTGAACCTGTCTGGCCCGGCAATGGGCGGGAAACCGCCAAATTGAACCGGAAACCCTGACACACCGCAGTGCAATACTGCGTTATGATACCAACAAGGGAAATCAGGGGTTCTCGCAATTATTACACCATCGAAAAATATCCGACAATAAAAATAATCAATCAAAATAAAGATCAACACCCCCCTTTATGACCCCCCACCTTTTCTGGCCGAGGAACCTGCCCGTTCTTCCCGACCATAAGGCACTTTCCTGAAGACTTGTGGACAAACCTTCCGCCCGAGCGCGGAACGAGGAGAATGGACATGACAGTTATCAACGGAACTTCAGCGTCTGAAACCATCAATGGCGGCAAGACCGGCGAAATCATCAACGGCATGGGCGGCGCCGACACCATCTCCGGTGGCGCCGGCAACGACGTGATCAGCGGCGGCGCGGGCAACGACATGCTCTATGGCGGCGCGGGCAACGACTGGGTCTATGGCGGCGACGGCGACGATGTCCTCAAGGGCGGCGGCGGCAAGGACAGCCTGACCGGCGGCAGCGGCGCCGACCAGTTCGTCTTCCGCGCCTCCGAAGGCTTCAGCGCCCTCAACTTCACCGGCGGCCACGGGGTCAGCACCGTCAACCAGTGGGTGACGATCACCGACCTCAACTTTGCCGATCACGATGTCATCCGCATCACCGGCTTCGATTCGATCTTCGGCGCGCTCGGCTTCGGCGTGAAGGGGACCGGCTCGTACTTCATCGACTCGCAGGACGACGTGAACCGCCTCGCCGCCTATCTCAAGGCCAACCCTTCGGCGGGCTCCTACTTCGTCAACACCTCCGGTTTCGACGGCACGACCTTCATCCTCAAGGATGCCTCGGGCCACGAACAGGCGCTGACGCTCAACCACATCATCGCCGACGACACCGTTCTTCTCTGATTTCCCGGTCTTCTCTGATTTCCCGGCTGGCGCGGCCCCCGGCGCAGCAGGGAACCCTTTGCAAGACCGAATTTTTTGCAAGACTGTCGCGCCCTGCCGTTCTCATGTTCGGCAGGGCCTTTTTTGTGGCCGCGGCACGAGGGAAGGCCTATCATCACGAAAGGCACGCTGGCCCTGTCGGCGCAGCCTTCACAAGCCCTTCCCCCCGGCACAAGGAATTCCCCCATGAGCATGTTCGACAGCATCCTCGGCCAGGTCAGCAGCGCGGTTGACGTCAAGAACCTCGCCGCCAAGTTCGGCATCGATCCCACCCAGGCCGAAACCGCCATCGCCGCCCTTGCCGCCGGGCATCAGGCAAAGGGCGACACGATCGAGACGGCTGCGGCCAATTCGGGCCTCGAACCGGGCCTGCTGAGCCAGATTGCCGAACAGATCGGCGGCGAAGGCGCCCTCACCCAGTTCGCCTCGCTCCTCGGCCAGCATCCCGATGCCCTCGCCCAGGTCACCCGCTTCCTCGACAAGGACGGCGACGGCAACCCGCTCAACGACCTGACCGGCTTTGCCAAGGGCCTGCTGGGCTGATCACGCGCGATGGATACCGTTCTTTCGTTGCTCGTTCTCTTGACGGTGGCGCTGGTCGCTGGCGCGGTGTTTTTCTGGCGCCGGGGCGAACGCAAGCGCCCCGCGCTGATGCTGGTCATGGCCGTGCTGATCGCGGCAGACCTCGCCGTCTGGCTGACCCCGGTTGCCGGGGGACCTTCGATGATTGCCCTGGCCCATCAGGACCAGGAATAAAAAAGGGACTATCGCAGGGGGCATAGCCCCCTGCACCCCATCAGCTTTGGATGGGGCAGTGCCAATGGCCAGACCGGGCATGGCAACTTACGCCAGTTCCCGGGGGTCCGGGGGCGATGGCCCCCGGGATATTCTATTTTCTTAAAAATCCCTCAGAGCCCGACCCAAAAGTCGGGCGGCGGAGGTTTGGCGAGGGATTTTGGGTCACCACAAGAAGGCTGAGAGCCCAGCGATGCTGGAGGCATCG
>DQVI01000245.1 GCA_015661825.1 Novosphingobium capsulatum | reverse complement strand
TGGGACGACGATGCCGGGCGTGCCGGTGGGGCCTTGCGCCTCGCCGCCCTGCTGGCCGAGGCTGACCTGCACGAAGCCGGGGCCGTTCTGGCCGAGGAGGCGCTTTCCCGCGACCGCTCGCCCGCCACGCTGCTGCGCGCCTATGCCGCCTTTCAGCGGGCGGGGCAGTTCGCCCGCTGCGACGATCTTCTCGCCGAGTTGGACCACCATCCGGCCCGCCATACCGACAAGGCCCTGCCCGCGCGGATCGAACGGTTGCGGCAGGGCTATGCCGGCCAGCTCGACATGCTGCGCCTGATCGGCCCGCGCCGCGCGCGAGTGATGCCGCCGGTGCCCGGTCGGCTGTGCTATGTGCTGCACAATTCCCTGCCCTGGACTTCGGGCGGCTATGCCACGCGCAGCCATGGGCTGGCCTGCGGGCTTCAGGACGCCGGGTGCGAGGTCATCGTGCTCTCACGGCCCGGTTACCCCTGCGACGTTCTTCCCGCATCCGAGACCGAAACTTTGCCCGAAGAGGATGTGATCGAGGGCATCCGCTATCTGCGCACGTCCAGGCCTTCGCGCGCCAAGATGCGCTATGCCCGCTATGTTCCGGCGGCCGCGGCCGCGCTGGAGGCGCGTTTTCGCGCCTTGCGCCCTGCCGTGGTCGTGGCCGCCTCGAACCATGTCGTGGCCCTGCCCGCGCTGATCGCGGCGCGGCGGCTGGGCATTCCGTTCGCCTACGAGGTGCGCGGCTTCTGGGAAGTGACGCGCATGTCGCGCAACGAAGCCTATGCCCGGACGGCGGCCTACAAGGTTCAGGAACTGCTCGAAAGCGCGATTGCCCGGCAGGCCGATCAGGTCTTCACGCTGACCGCGCCGATGCGCGAGGAACTGGCCGGGCGCGGGGTTCCGCCCGAACGCATCGCGCTCCTGCCCAATTCGTGCGATCCCGCGCGCTTTCAACCGGCCCGCCTCGATCCGGCAGGTTCCACCCTGCCGCCCCATCCGCTGTTTCCCCAAGGGGTTCCGGTGATCGGCTATGTCGGCACTTTCGTCGATTACGAGGGGCTGGAGGATCTGGCGCTGGCCTGCGCCCGGTTGAGGCGCGAGGGGCGGGAATTCCGCCTGCTGCTGGTCGGCAGCGAGAACACCAGCGGACAGGATGCCCGGCCCGAGGCGAAGACGGACGCAACACCGGGTGCCCAGCCGCCCGATCAGCCCGACACGCAGCCGATCCCCCCCGCCGATGAGACAGACAATCTGGAAGGCACGCCGGAAAACGGGCCCGACGACTTGGCCGAAACCGCGCCTGACGAGGCTGTTCCCCTCGGCCCGATCAGCCAGGCGATTGCCGCCATCGCGCAGGACGGCGGCTTTGCCGACTGGCTGATCATGCCCGGCCGCGTGCCCCACGAAGAGGTCGAGGACTGGTACGCCCGGATCGACATCTGCCCGTTCCCGCGCAAGCCCTGGCCGGTGTGCGAGATGGTCTCGCCGATGAAGCCGCTCGAAGCGCTGGCGATGGAAAAGGCGGTGGTCGTGCCCGATGTGCGCGCACTGGCCGAGATGATCACGCACGAGGCCACCGGCCTTGTCTATGCCAAGGGCGATGTCGAGAGTCTGGCTGCCGCGCTGGCCCTCCTGCTCGACGATCAGGCCTTGCGCCAGACACTGGGGCGGCAGGGCCGCGAATGGGTCGTGGCCGAGCGCACCTGGGCCCGAACCGGGGCGACCGCCTGCGCGCTGCTCGCCCCGTTCCTCGCCCAATCCCCCGCCACCACGCCTTGCCCGCAGGAGGATGCCGCATGATCGAGCTTACCCCCTTCATCCGCCAGTTGCGGCGCAGGATGGCCGCCCTGACACCCGGTCCCAACCGCTTTGCGATCAGGACCGGCACGGTGCCTGTCCACTTCCGCGTGCATTTCGTGCCCGGCGCCACGGGGATGCTCGTCTCGTTCCATGGGGCGACCTGCCGGGCGCGGCGCGAGGCGCCGATCTTCAACGCCTTCAACCCCGATCTGACCGCGCTGCACCAGGTGAGCGTGAGCGATCCCTCGATGCAGCTTCCCGGCGATTTCCGCATCGCGTGGTTTGCCGGGCACGAAGGGTTCGACACCCCCGGCCTGTTCGCCCGCGTCTTTCGCGACATGGCGCGCACGCTGGGCGTGGAACGCACACTGTTCTTCGGGACATCGGGCGGCGGCTTTGCCGCGCTGGTGCAATCCCATGCCATGCCCGGATCGGTCGCGGTGGTGGTCAACCCGCAGACTTCGATCCTGCGCTATCATCCCACGCTCGTCGAACCCTATCGGCAGGCCTGCTGGCCCGCGCTGGCCGGGAACGAGGGTCTGGCCGGGGCGATAGAGGCCGATTGCACCCGCCTCTATGGCGAGGGGTTCCGCAACACGGTGATCTATATCCAGTCGCTGGGCGACCGGCATCACTATCGCGCCCATATGCTGCCCTTTGCCGCCGCCGTTTCGGCCCGCACGCAGGCCGACCGCGTGCTGTTCCACACCCGCTACAACGGGGTTCACGGCCACAGCCAGAGCCGCGAGGACTATGCCGACTGGCTGCGCGCCGCCGCGCTCAGCCCTTCGACCGCCCCGCTCGACCTGCTCGACACCTGGCACGGGTTGCGTACCCGCGCGCAAGCCCAAAGCCCCCAACCACACCCCGCGCCCGCCTCCTTCCCCCGCAGCGACGACACGCGCCCCGCCGACATCCAGACCAGCGCCCGGCTCGAAACCTGGCTGGAGCGGCAATCCGCCCCCACCCCCGCACGGAAGGCCGCCTGATGATCAATCCCTATCGCGGGCGCCCGACACGCGCGTTCTGGAAGGCCGCCGTGGCCCAGCGCCATCTGGCCGATATCGACGAACTGTGGGCGCCCATGGCGCTTACCCCCGCCGACCGCATCGCCACGGCGGGAAGCTGCTTTGCCCAGCATATCGGGCAGGCGCTGGCCCGGCGCGGCGCGCATTTCCTCGATTGCGAACCGCCCCCGCCGATCTTTGCCGATACGGAGGAAGCGCGCCGCTTCGGCTATCGCGTGTTCTCGTGCCGCTACGGCAATGTCTATACCGCGCGCCAGATGCGCCAGCTCGCCGAGGAAGCGCTGAGCCTGCGCGCCCCGTGCGAGACCGTGTGGGAGCGCGAGGGCCGTTTTTACGATGCGCTGCGCCCCGGCGTCGATCCGGTCGGTCAGGCCAGCGTGCAGGCCGTGCGCCATGCCCGCCGCCTCCATCTGGCCGCCGTGCGCACGATGCTCGAAACGCTCGATGTCATGGTCTTCACGCTCGGGCTGACCGAATGCTGGGAAGATCTGGCCGACGGCACGGTCTATCCAGTCGCCCCCGGCACATTGGCGGGCAGTTTCGATCCGCAGGCCCATGCCTTCCGCAACTTGCGCCATGGCGAGGTTCTGGCCGACATGGAGGCGTTCTGGGCCTTGCTGCGGCAGGTCAATCCGGGCGCGCGCATGCTGCTGACGGTCTCGCCCGTGCCGCTGATGGCCACGGCCACGCGTGCACCCGATCATACCGGGGGGCATGTCCTGCCCGCCACGATCTATTCCAAGTCGGTGCTGCGCGCGGTGGCCGGTGATCTGGCCGACGCCCATGCCGATATCGCCTATTTCCCGTCCTACGAGATCATCACCGGCCATCCGGCGCGCGGGATGTTCTTCAACCCCGACTTGCGCACGGTGAACGCCATGGGGGTCGATCTGGTCATGCGGCACTTCTTCTCCGGGCCGCTGGAACAGGCCTTTGCCGCCCATGCCCCCGGCACCGATCCGGCCCCCGAAGGGGAAGCCATCTGCGAGGAAGGCCGCATCACCGAAACGCTCTGATCCGCGAAAGGACCCTGGCATGGACCTGCTGCATCCGTCCGACACCCCGACTTCCCCCCTGCTGCTGCCTCCCCCGCCTGCCGCGTCCGGGCCGGAGTCTTCCGGATCACCGCGTCCGCTGGAAACCTTCGTCGTGCTGTGCGGCATGCCGCGCTGCGGGACGCGCCAGTTCGCCGATTTCCTCAACCGTCACCCGCGCCTGTGCCTTCAGGGCGAAATTCGCGGCACCCTTCTGGGCACGATCCGCGGCGCGCTCGAAGCCGCCCAACAGGCCTACCCCAGGGGCTATGCCGCGCGCGCCTTTCGCGAAAAACGCGCGCGCGGGGTGATCGACCTGTTCGGCCTGCTGTCCAAGGGCAACCGGATCACCAAGCAGGGGGCCGACATCCACGGCTTCAAATGCCCGCAGATGGAGCGCCAGCAAGGCCACATCACCGCCATCGTGCGCCCGGCGTTCAAGCGGCTGGTCTGGCTCCACGCGATCCGCAACCCGGTCGACTGCTGGCTGTCGCTGCGGGCGATGCCGTGGTTTTCCGACGATCCCGACCAGTTCGTCGAGCGCTATTGCAGCAGCCTCGATTACGCGCGCGCAATCGCAGAACGAAGTGGGGCAGAACGGGGCGGGACGAAAACCGGTGCGCCCCCCGTGACGACAGGCGCGCCGGCCTCCACCTTGGCCATGGGCACGACCATCGCCGCGCTCGACCTCGACGCCTTCATCGCCAGCGCCGACAAGCCCGGCTGGCTCGGCCAGCACCTGTTCGCCCCGCTCGGCCTTGCCCCGAGCGCCGCCGAACTGGCCCATTTCGCCGCGACGACCGACAATCGCAATGCCACCACCCGCGCCACGGGCACCGCGCGGTCCCGCATGCTCGATCCCGCCGACCACGCCCGGTTCGAACACCATGCCCCCCGGCTCGAAGCGGCCATCGCCGCCTACAATGCGCGGCTGGGCACGCAACTGGCCCTGCGCCTGCCCCCGCTCCATGAGGCCCGGATCGAAGCGGAACCGGCCGACGCGAGGCACGCCGCATGAGCCCCCGGTTCTCCCCGGCCCGATTTCCGCCCGGAGCATGCGCCGGTGTCCTGCTGGCCCTGCTCGCGCTCCTTTGCGCCGGGGGGCCGGCCCGTGCGGCCACGCTCTATCTTGCCCCCACGGGCAGCGATGCCGCCCCCGGCACCAGCCCCGGAACAGCTCTGGCCACGCTGGGCGCCGCGCTCGCCCGCGCGCAGATGGCCGCGCCGGGCGAGGAAACCCGCGTGCTGATCCTGCCCGGTGTCTATCGCGGGCAGACCATCGCCATCGACGGGCGCCGCCTGCACGGCCCCCTCACGCTGCTGGGCCAGCAGGCGGCCCCTGCTGCGCCCCCGACGTTCGTGGGCACCGGGCGCGAGACCTGGCTGCGCCTGCGCGCTGCCGAAGGGCAGGACAGCGGGTTGACCGTCAAGGGCCTGCGCATCGTCCACTATGCAACCGCGATCACCCTGAACGGCAACCGCGAGGATCCCGCCGCCTTCAATCGCGGCACCGTGCTGGCCGATCTCGTGCTCGAACAGATCGGCAGCGATGATCGGAGTGGCGGGGGCGGCAACGGTGCCGATGGGCCCTCCCGCCCGTCAACCGCCGCGATCCGCCTCGTCAATGCGCGCGACACCACGATCCGGGGCGTGACCTTCCGGGCCATCCGCAACAACCCGCCGCAGACCTGCCCCGGCCTCCACGCGATCTATCTGGCCAGCCATGCCACGGGCGCGCGGATCGAGGGCAACACGTTCACCGATTTCTGCGGCAGCGCGATCAAACTGCGCGACGATTCCGGCGGGGCGATGATCACCGGCAACCGCTTTTCGGGTGTGGATGGCGCCCCCGCGATCGAGGAATGGTTCTGCGACATGGACCGCACCGACGAATGCACCAAGGCCGCCGGGGAATGCCCGTCGACCGGGATCGTGATCGGCCCCAACGACTTTGGCGCGATGCCCGCCAGCCTGCGCATCCGCGTGCAGGGCTCGCGCGCGCAGCGGCCCTGGTGCCCGCC
>DQVI01000145.1 GCA_015661825.1 Novosphingobium capsulatum | reverse complement strand
GGCACCGGCCCGCTCCCCCACCCGGCCTCCCTACGATAGTACCCTATGGGAGGCCGGGTGGGGGAGCGGGCCGGTGCCGAACCGAAATTCGCCTTCAGGCGAATTTCGAATTAGCAGCCGGCGAGATGGGCGAAGCGGGCGGCCTGGGCGAAGGCTTCACCCCGGCGGGTGCGGCGGGCGAGGGCTTCCTCGTCCTTGCCCCAGAGGCTGGCCTGCCAGTCTTCCTCGGCGCTCGCCGCGTCCCACAGCGCGACGAGGTCGGCCTGGGGATCGAGCGCGGCAAGGCCCACGATCAGCGAGGCCGAGAGCGAGGCGGTGTTGTGGAGGGCGGCCAGCGCGAAGGGCGAAAGCGCTTCGAGTTCGCCGCGCAGCGCGGCCATCGTGGCGGGGCTCTGCGGCTTGTGGATGATCCCGCAGACGCGCACGAATTCAACGCCGAGGCGGGCTTCGGCCATCGTCACCAGCGGTTCCCACAGCAGGCGCTGGTGGGCGGCGAGGGCCTCGTCGGGCTCGGCCCGGTAGCACAGGGTGTCGGTCTCGCCATAAGGGAGCAGGTCGGTGACCGTCTGCGCGAATTGCGGGGTGACGACATCGAGCGCATAGTCGGCCATGTCGCGAAAGACGAAGCGGGTCGTGTCGATTTCGTCGCCCTGATCGGCCCATTCGGCGGCCATGGCCTGGGCAAGGGCTTCGCCCGGCACGATCTGGGGCTGGCCACCCTGGGTGCGGATGCCGCGCCCGTCGAGGCAGACGCGGTAGCCGCCTGCTTCGTTCTGGACGCTGACGGTGGTGTAGAAACGCTTCATGGACGGGTCTTCCAGCGGCGCGCGAGCAGGCGCGGGGCGACAAAGAACACGGCAAGGCCGACAAAGGCCATCGGCATGGCCGCCGCGTGGGGGATGAAGGAGAGCGCGGGCGCCTGCCCGGTCGAGGCCATGGCGCCGATCATCACGATCAGCGTGCCGATCACGCGCAGGAATTGCAGCAGGGCAAAGCGCCCCATGGTGGACGATGGCATGATGTAACCTGTTGATTTTTTGTTTTCAGTTCACCGCGTCGAGCAACTGGGCCAGTTCGGTGATGGTTCCGGCCACGGCATGGGCGCCCGCCGCGATCAGCTCGGCGCGTTCGTGATAGCCCCAGTCCACCCCGATCGCGCGGACCCCGGCGTTGAGCGCCATGGCCATGTCGAACGCGGTGTCGCCGATCATCACCGTCAGCGCCGGTTCGGCCCCGGTTGCGTCGAGGCAGGCCTCGATCATGCTCGGATGCGGCTTGGACGGGTGGCGGTCGGCGGTCTGGAGGGTGACGAAATGGCGCGCGAGGCCATGGGTGGCGAGGCAATGGGCCAGCCCCCGGTCGCTCTTGCCGGTGGCCACGCCCAGCAGCCAGCCGCGCGCGGCCAGATCCTCGACCAGCCCGGCGATGCCTTCATAGAGCGGCTCGCCGACCATGCCCGCCTCGCGCCGGGCGCGAAACGCGGCCTTGTAGGCTTCGGCAAGGGCCAGGTGCGTGTCGTGGTCGCCCCGGGTGTGGAGGCGGCGCATCGCCTCCACCAGCGAGAGGCCGACGATGCGCCGGGTCTCGCTGCGGGGCGGGGGCACGAGGCCGAGCGCGTGGAAGGCCCCATCCATGGCCGCGCCGATGTCGGCCTGGCTGTCGACCAGCGTGCCGTCGCAATCGAAGATGGCTAACCGCAGGGTCATGGAAAGGGGCCTTCTCGCTCGGGTCTCAGCGCTTGGGGGCGGAACGGTTGGAAGCGGGGCGGCGCGCAGCGGCAGGGGCCGGGCGCGGTTTTCCGGCGGTCTTGGGGCCGGCGGGCTTTCCGGCCGGTTTTCCGCCCGGCCTGCTCCCTGCGGGCTTGCCACCCGTGGGTTTTCCGGCCGCGGGTTTTCCGGCCGCGGGTTTTCCGGCGGCAGGCTTTCCGGCCGGCCTGGCGCGCTGTCCGGTGGGCTTGCGTGCGCCGCCGGTTCCCTCGCTATCGGCGCGCTTGCGGCGTTCGCCCCGGCGTTCCTTGCGGTATTGCTTGGCGTGGGCCTTGGCCGCGCGCTTCTGCGTTTCCTTGGGATCGACCAGCACCGGCGCTTCGAGCGGAAGATCGCCCTCGCTTTCGGTGAAGCCCAGTTGTTCGAGGCTCTTGGCGAAGTGTTCGGGCAGGGGGGCGGTCACATCGATCAGGTCGCCCTCGGGATGCTCGATGCGCAGGCGGCGGGCATGGAGGTGGAGCTTGCGGCTGATCGTGCCGGTCAGGAACGCGGCCTGTCCGCCATACTTGCCATCGCCCACGATCGGGTGGCCGATGGCCGCCATGTGGACGCGCAGCTGGTGGGTGCGGCCGGTGAACGGCTGAAGCTCGACCCAGGCGGCGCGATTGCCCGCACGGTCGATCACGCGATAGCGGGTGCGCGAGGGCAGGCCGTGTTCGCTTTCGTCGACCATCATCTTCTCGCCGCCCGTGCCCGGCTGCTTGGCCAGCGGCAGTTCGATCATGCCGTCGCTGATTTCGGGAATGCCCATGACCAGCGCCCAGTAGATCTTGCGCGCGGTGCGGCCCGAGAATCGCCTGGAGAAGAAGGCCGCGCTGCCCGGCGTGCGCGCGACGAGCAGGACGCCCGAGGTGTCCTTGTCGAGACGGTGGACGAGGCGGGGGCGCGGGTCGCCGTCGTGGGCATAGGCATCGAGCAGGCCGTCGACGTGTTCGTGGGTGCCGCTGCCGCCCTGCGTGGCAAGGCCGGGCGGCTTGTTGATGATGATGGCCGCGCGATCCTGTTCGAGAACGATATCCTGGGCCAGATGGATCTGTTCTTCGGTCAGCGGCTTGCGCACCCTGGCGCCCTTGCCCCCGCCTGCGAGCGGAAGCGGCCCGCCAGCGGGCGGCACGCGCAGCACCTGGCCGGTCGTCAGGCGCGTGTCGACATCGGCGCGCTTGCCATCGACGCGGATCTGGCCGGTGCGGGCCCAGCGCGAGACCATCGCGAAACTGACCTGGGGAAGGTGGCGCTTGAACCAGCGGTCGAGGCGCACATCGTTGTCGTCGGCCTTGACGGTAAACTGGCGCACGGCATCGGAAGGGCCGCCGATGCCGGTGCCGCTGCCGGCGTCTTTGCGCGCGCCGTGAGAGGATTTGAAAGAAGTCATGGTCGCGCCCATAAGACCTTTGCCCGCAAAATGCACGACATTGCTTGCCTTCTCTCGCCAGAATCGCTAGTGGCCCCGCCAGTTCGAGCCGCCTCTGTTCGGAGTCGGCCCGTTTTGTGTTCCTGATATCTGGTGACCCCCGCGCGGCTGCGGGCTCTCGCCCGAAGCTTTTTTGAGGTGTGTCGGTTTATGCAGATTCTCGTTCGCGACAACAATGTTGATCAGGCTCTTCGCGCTCTGAAGAAGAAGCTGCAGCGTGAAGGCGTGTACCGCGAAATGAAGCTGCGCCGTCACTTTGAAAAGCCGTCGGAAAAGCGCGCCCGCGAAAAGGCCGCTGCCGTGCGCCGCGCCCGCAAGCTGGAGCGCAAGCGCCAGGAACGCGACGGCGCGAAGTAAGGTGCTCTGCGGCGGGCCTGTTCCGCTGCATTGAGGACTTGCGATAGGCCCTTGGCTGGGCCAAGAGGGCGCCGTGAATCACGGCGCCCTTTTCGTTTGTTTTCGATTCCGGACGGTTCGAATCAGGCGAAGATCGACGCCGTAGGGCGCGCCTCGACGGGGGCTGGCCCATTGCAGGCCCATCAAGGGACAACCCAGAGGGAAACCCCCAGAGGATACCTATGTCGGAAATCACCCGCGTTCCGTTGCAGCCCGTCGCCAAGGGCTCGCTCGCCAAGGTCTGGCTGGGCGTGATTGTTGCCGTGCTGGTGGGCATTGCCCTGGCCTGGACGATGCGCCCGGTCCACTACAGCGAAGTGAAGGTCGTTGCCCTCAAGGACGGCAACGGCAAGTCGCCGACCACGGCTGACGTCGCCCTCGTCAACTATGTCGGTCGCCTCGCCAGCACGGGCAAGGAATTCGACCGTGGCGAAAACGCGGTCATGCCGATCCAGGGCGTGATCCCCGGCTTCTCGCAGGGTCTCCAGAAGATGAAGGTCGGCGGCAAGTACCGCCTCGAAATCCCCGCTGCGCTGGCCTATGGCAGCCAGGCGATGCCCGGCCGCAATGGCGAGATCGCCATTCCCGCCAACAGCGATCTCGTCTTCGAGGTCGAACTGCTCGATTTCCGCAGCGCCGCCGAACTCCAGAAGCAGCAGGCCGCCATGCAGGCCATGCAGCAGGAAATGCAGGCGCGCGGCGGAATGGGTGGCGCGATGGGCGGGGCTGTCCCCGGCTCGGCTCCGGTTCCGGCCAACTGATTCGCGGCAGATCGCAGCCGGGGCCGCCCTTGCAGGCCCCGCCGCGCGATCCGACCTGCTTGAAGGACACCGCGTGCGATGGTAGCGCGCGGTGTTCCTGTTTGTATCGAACCCCCGCATGAAAGGGACGGCATGTCCGTGAATACCGCCGACGTGGCGAAGATCGCCAGTCTCGCCCGCCTCAAGGTTACCGAGGCCCAGCTTGAGGCCATGGTGCCCGAGCTTAACGGCATTCTGGCCTGGGTTGAGCAATTGGGCGAAGTGGACGTGACCGGGGTCAGCCCGATGACCGCGGTGATCCCCAACCACCTGCGCCTGCGCGACGACGTGGTGAACGCCGATCCGCTGACCGGCGGCGACATCCGCGATGCGGTGCTCGCCAATGCGCCGGTGGCCGAACACGGCTTCTTTGGCGTGCCCAAGGTGATCGAATAAGCGGGCCGTTTGGCCGCTTTCCTGACTTTCTCTGCATGGCGGGCGGGGCCTGCCATGCGCAAACGATCGGTCCGACCAGATGACTGACATTACCGAACTTGGCGTTGCTGCCATCCGCGACGGGGTGAGCACGGGCGCCTTTTCCGCCACCGAAGTGGCCAGCGCCTTCAATGCCGCCGTCGCTGGCGCGCAGGATGCGCTCAACGCCTTTATCGTCACCACGCCTGAAGCGGCGCTGGAAGCCGCAGCAAAGGTCGATGCCGACCGCGCCGCGGGCAAGCCGCTGGGCAAGATGGCCGGCGTGCCGATCGGCATGAAGGACCTGTTCGCCACCAAGGGCGTGCAGACGACCGCTGCCAGCCACATCCTCGAAGGCTTCGTGCCGCCTTATGAGAGCACCGTCTCGCAGAAGCTGTGGGATGCGGGCGCGGGCATGCTGGGCAAGCTCAACCTCGACCAGTTCGCGATGGGTTCGTCGAACGAATCGAGCGCCTTTGGCAAAGTGATCTCGCCCTGGCGCAAGGACGGCGACACCACGCCGCTGGCGCCCGGTGGCTCGTCGGGCGGGTCTTCGGCGGCGGTGGCCGCG
>DQVI01000093.1 GCA_015661825.1 Novosphingobium capsulatum | reverse complement strand
TTCTTGAAGATGCGCTCCATCTCCTCGTCGAAGATCGCGCTGTCCTTGTAGAGCGCGGTGTGGACGCGGTCGTCCTTGACCAGCGCGGCAAAATCGGTTGTGCTCATGCGCCTTGCCTTTCGATTTCGGGTTACGCCGGGATCACCAGTTCACGGCCGATGCGGGCTTCTACCCGCATGTATTTCCACAGGCGGTGCTCGCCCACGGTGATCGTGCGGAAGAGGTTGCAGGCGGCGACCACCGTCGCGCGGTCGGGCACGTCGGCCAGAATGTAGAACGTCCAGGGCCAGCCATTGGGCGAGGTGCCGACCATGGTTTCATCATCGTCGAGCGTGCCCAGAACGCGCACGCCCGGCAGGTCGCGGATGCCGCGCAGCATTTCGCCCGTCGCGTTCCACACTTTGCCGATCTCGGCGGCGGGCAGGTCGAAGAAATTCTGGAGCACGGCGCCGCAAAACAGGACGCGCAGGGGCTTGGGAGTGTCGGTCATGATGGGGCCTTTGCTTGAAAATCAGGGGAAACCGGCGGGCGCGTCGAGCCCGAGCAGAACCTTGCCCGCGCTCTGCCAGGTGGCCTCGTTGAGGAAGGCGTGCTGGTTGACCACCAGCGCATCCTGCAACAGGCGCGAGAACGGGTGGCTGTTGAAGATGCCCGCGGTGCCAGCCTGTTCGAACATCAGCCGCGTCACGTCCGCGCCGGTGCGCGCGGCCTGGGTGGCGGCCATGCGGATCATCGCCACCTGCTGGCGCGTGGGGGTCTGGCCCGCCTCGATCATGGCGCAGACCTGCCCGGTCACCTCGAAGAACCAGGCGCGGGTGGCCTGCCACTGGCTTTCGCCCTTGGCGAGCGCGATCTGCACATTGGCGCGTTCGGCCATCACCGGCGCGCCGGTGATCGAACCGCGCGTGCCGGCCATCTTCCCCATCAGATCGAGCGCGGCGCGGGCCACGCCCAGCCCCACCACGGCGAGCACCTGGGCGGCCAGCGCCAGCGGCGGATAGCGATAGGCGGGCAGGTCTATGGTCGCGGGCGCGCCGCGCACGAACGTCCATTCGTCGGGCACGAACACGTCCTCGACCACCAGATCGTGGCTGCCCGTGCCCCTCAGGCCGATCACATCCCAATTGGGCACGATCTTCACCTTGTCGGCGCGCATCACCGCCGTGCGGGGCAGGCCGGACGCGCTGCCGCCCTCGTCGCGGATGCCCACGCCGATCAGCGAGGCGCCGGTCGATCCGCTGCCAAAGGGCCAGCGGCCCGTGACGCGATAGCCGCCCTCGACCCGCACCGCCGGGATCGGCGGAAAGATCGTTCCGGCAAAGACCACGTCGGGGCCGTCGGCATAGACCTGCTCCAGCGTTTTGGCGGGCAGCGAGGCCAGATACATGTGAGAGACGCCAAAGCTGGCCACCCAGCCTGCCGAGCCATCCTGTACCGCGATCGTTTCGAGCAGGCGCAGGAATTCGACCGGGCTTTTCTCGTCACCGCCAAACTGCGCGGGGACCAGCGCGCGATAGACGCCCGCCGCCTTCATCGCCTCGACCGTCTCGGCGTCGACCTGCTGATCTTCGCTGAATTGCCGGGCCTTGGCCGAAACCATGCCCAGCAGCACTTGCAGGGCGTCGTCTTCTGCCCGTTCGGTCACCTGAACCGCAGCACTCATGCCAGCATTCATGGTTGCGTCTCCGTTGAAAGGATCTGTTCGAAAATATCGTCGGCCAGCGCCAGCAGATCGGCGTCCGCGCCGTGCCGCCCGACCAGTTGCACGCCCGCAGGCAGGCCTTGCGCGGTGCGGATCGGCAGGGTGATCGCCGGATGGCCCGAAAGGTTGAAGGGCCGCACCAGACGGGTCAGCGGCACCACGGCGCGCGCATCCTGCGCCTGCGCCAGAGTGGGCGGCACGATGGGCAGGGTGGGCAGGACCAGCGCGTCGGCGGTGTCCAGCAGGGCGTCGATGTCCTGCGCCAACCGGGCGCCGGTGGCCTGTGCCGCAGCGATGGCGGCAGCCTCGTGCCGGGCCCCGGCCTTCAGGCGGGCGCGGACATCCTCGCCCATGCCCGGATGATCGGCATGGGCGCCCAGCGCGGCCCAGTTTTCTGCCCCCATGATGACCAGACTGGCCTCGAAGGCGGCTTCCAGATCGGGCAGCACGCCTTCCCCGATGGCCAGCGACAGGTTGGCCATGGCCGGGGCAAGGGCCCGGTCAAAGGCCTCGGCGACCGAGGGATCGACCGGCGGCGACAGGCGGACAAGCCGCCCCTTGCGCGGCGCGCCCGAGATGGCAAAGCCGGGAACCAGCGCCTGCATCGCGCGGATGACGACCGCCACATCGCGGGCAAGGACGCCCACGCAATCGAGTGAACTGGCTTGCGGATGCACGCCCTGGCGGCTGATCACGCCATAGCCGGCCTTGAACCCGACGATGCCGCAACAGGCCGCAGGCAGGCGGACCGATCCGCCGGTGTCGGTGCCGATGGCCATGTCCACCGTGCCCGAGGCGACCGCCGCGGCACTGCCGCTCGACGAGCCGCCCACGATGCGCGCGGGCCAGTGCGGGTTGACCGGCGTGCCGCCCCAGGGGTTCACCCCGGTAACGCCAAAGGCCAGTTCGTGCATCGCGGCCTTGCCCACGATGCGCCAGGCCCCGCTGGCCAGCAGATTGTCGATCAGGCGCGCATGGGCGGCGGCGGGTGGGCTGTCGGCAAAGACGGCGCTGCCTTGCCGGGTGGGATGGCCGGCAATGTCGATGCAGTCCTTGACGGCAACACGCCCCGGACCATCGCCCAGCGTGAAATGTGTGATCAGGCCGGTCAGGGCCGTGTCTGCGGTGTTTCCCTCGTCCATGCCGGAAAGGGTATGAGCGTTACTTGAATTTTCAAATGACGCTATGCGCAACCTTCATCCACATTGCGCAAGGAACGCCTCGCTCCCGGTCCGCCGTTGCGCAGTCAGCCTTCCAGATGGGCGACGATCCGCGCCAGTTCACGGTTGACGGTCAGGCGATCGGGCGCGGCATCGCCGGAAAAGACCTGTTCATAGAGGGCATGGGCCATTTTCCAGGCGGTATCGCGCGCGGCCATGCCCGCCTGCGTCAACGAGACATCGGTAAAGCGGCCATCGCCCGCGCGCGGCGCGGCCTGCACCAGCCCCTCGGCCTGCATGCGCTGGATGATCTTCATCATCGTGGGAATCTTGACGATCGCGAGGTCGGCAATTTCGGTGATGCTGCGCGCCTGTCCGGGGCGCACGCACATCAGCACGCGATAGCGCGCCACATCCAGCCCCGCCGTCTTGAGGGCGCGTTCCAGCTGGCTGAGATAGAGGCCGGTGGCGCGCGTCAGCCAATAGAAGGGCCATTCCTGCGTGGCGAATTCCTGAGGGGCCATCTCCACAGGGGCCATCTCCACAGGTGCAGTCTCGTTCATGCTTGTGTCCTTGCCGTGGCGCCAGCCCGGTTTTTACGGCGCCTGACGCGCAGACCACAAGAGGCGCTGAACCGGGCCCCAAAACCGGAATCAGGTCGGGTCAGGGCAGGAAATCCATGTTTTTCATTTCTTTGTCGCAAATGGCACAATTTCTACAGAAACCGGACAAGGCCCGGACCGGCTTTTGCTCGCCACAGCCAAGGCGCTGATATTACACATTTAAAAATATGCCCTTCACGGCGGCGGGGCGGTCTCCGGCTTCGCGCGGGCCCTCTCGCGAGGCTTTTCGGACCCGCCCCCAGCGCCAATATCCATTTTGCGCAGAAGGCCTTGCGCAAAGCGCATTGCGGATATTTCGGGCCTCGCCAATCTTTTCCGCAAGACGATAGCCCCCCTTTTTCCCGGCTCGGGCAAATGGGCAGCGGCCGCGATGCATGCCCCTTTTCTATTCCAGAACACAAAAAACGATGTCCGGCCAAAGCCGGATGAAATCAGGGAAATCCATGATGGGTAAGACATTCCTTTGGTTGGGCGCCGTATCCGTTCTCGCCCTGACGACTTGCGTGACGGCGGCACGGGCGGACGAGGCCGACCAGGCCCCGCCGCAAGTCGCGCCGCAAGCCCCGCCTCAGGCCACACCGCAGGATTCCGGCGGTACGGGCTTTGGCGACATTGTGGTCACGGCCAACAAGCGCAGCGAGAATGTGCAGAAAGTGCCGATCTCGGTGTCGGCCTTTTCCGGCGACCAGCTCAAGGCGCTGGGCGTTACCGATACGACCCAGATCACCCAGCAGGTGCCCGGCCTGCGCCTCAATGCCTGGTCGCCCAATATCACGATCTTCAACTTGCGCGGCGTGTCGCAGAACAATTTCGCCGATTATCTGGAAAGCCCCGTCGCCGTCTATGTCGACGACGCCTATCTGGGATCGATGAACGGGGTGAGCGGGCAATTGTTCGACATCCAGCGCGTGGAGGTTCTGCGCGGGCCGCAAGGCACGCTGTTCGGGCGCAATGCCACGGGCGGCCTGATCCAGTATCTCAGCCAGGACGCCAGCAAGAGCCGGTTCAACGGCTATCTGACCGCAGGCTATGAACGCTTCAACCATCGCTCGGTCGAAGGGGCGATCGGCGGCGGCATTGTTGATGGCATCCGCTTCCGCGTGGCGGGCCGCATGTCCAGGGCCGACGGCTACATGAAGCCGGGCGAAGGCAGCGACGGGCAGGCGCTGGGCGGCGAAAACGGTTGGGCCCTGCGTGGCACCATTCAGGCCGATCTGGGATCGAAGGGCAAGCTCGACCTGTGGGTCAAGCACAGCCAGGACGACCATGTGGCCACCGGCGGCTATGTCTTCGACAACTGCAACATGGAGGCCAACGGCTATTGCAGCACCGATGCGGCGGGCCTGTCGAACGGCACGGGCGGGGTCATCAACGGGCTGACCGGCGAAAAGGCCAGCCCGTGGACGAACTATTCCGACACGCCGGGTTATCTCGACCGCAAGGTCGATGTCTATCAGGGCAAGATCGCCTATGACCTTGGCTTTGCCAAGCTGACCAGCATTTCCAATTACACCTGGCTTCACAAGGATTATCAGGAAGATGGCGATGGCACTTCGGCCACGGTCATCAAGTTCAACACCGAAGCGCGCTACACCCAGTTCAGCCAGGAACTGCGCCTCTCGGGCGAGGCGCCGCGCTTCCGCTGGCAGGCCGGGGCCTATTATCTCGACATGCTGGTGCGTGGCAGAACCGTGACCACCGGCAACCCGGCGCTGGGCGCGGCGATCAGCGTGGGCTTGCCCGGCGTGGCCCCTGCCGCCACCGAGACCTATCGCCTTTCGTCCAAGAACTGGTCGCTGTTCGGCCAGACCGAATATGACCTGACCGACACGGTAACCCTGATCACCGGGCTGCGGTATTCGCAGGATCACAAGCATGTCGGCTATTCGTCGGTCGTCGCCGACAGCGGCCAATCGGTGCAACTGGCCACCAACCAGAGCTTTGCCGACCAGATCCCCGGCGTGGATCGCATCGCGCGGGGCGACTGGGCCGCGCGCGTCACGCTCAACTACAAGCCGACCGCCGCCATGCTGCTGTTCGCTTCGTGGAACCGGGGGATCAAGGGCGGCAACTTCACGCTCAGCCCCAGCGTCGAGGCCAGCAATTTCCAGCACAAGGGCGAAGTGCTCAATTCGCTCGAAGCAGGCGCCAAGTGGTCGAACACCCCCGGCACGGTGCGCCTGAACGCCACCGTCTACCACTATATCTACAAGAATTATCAGGCCTTTGCCCTGATCAGCAACATCCCTCAGGTGGTCAACAGTGATGCCACGGCCACCGGCGCGGAACTCGAGGCATTTCTGCGCCCGGCGCCCCACTTCAACGTGAACCTTGGCGCCACATGGGAAACCAGCAAGGTCGATCAGGTCAGGACCACGGGCAGCGAATATCTCTCGGTGCTGGTGCCCGGCGCCCCCGCCCCGGACTATTGCGTCGATCAGGGCACGGGCAATTACCTGTGCACTTATCCGCAAAAGTCGGTGACCAATGCGCAATTGCCCAATGCCCCGAAGTTCAGCGTCAATTACGTGCTGCGCTATGACCGGGACACGCCCATCGGCAATCTGGCCGCGCAATTCGACGGCGCATGGTACGATACGCAATATCTGGAAGTGACCAATGGCCTGTCTTCGCGGCAGAATGCCTACAATGTGTCGAATGCCTCACTGACCTGGACGGCATCGAACGGCATGTTCTCGATCGAGGTCTATGGCCGCAACATCTTCAACAAGGCCTATCGGGCCTATACGCTGAACCTTGGCGCGCTGGGCACGACCAGCATGTACGCCAAGCCCGCGACCTATGGGGTGAGCGCCAGCTTCAAGTGGTAAAGACAGGCGCGCGCGGGGAGAATGTCCCGCGCGCGCATCGGCGCACCCCTTTGCAGATCAGGCGGCGTGGCCGGTGATCCCTGTTCCCGAACGATGGATGCATCCGGGAACAGGGACGGCCCTGCGCTTCGTCACCAGACAAGTCCCGGCCATTTCGGCATACCGGCCAAGGCGTTGAACGCGGCATCGGTGGAGACCAGCACCAGCCCTCGCGTGATCGCCGTTGCGGCAATGATCCGGTCAAAGGGGTCGCGGTGATCCCATGTCATCGTGGCCGCAAGCAGGCTCGCCTCCGGGGAGACTTCCATCAGGCGCCCGCCCTGCTCCTGCGCCAGGGAAATCAGCCGGCCGAGAAACGGGGCCATCTCCGGCCATTTGCCCAACCGGACTTTCTGGCCGATCTCGAACAGGCTGATGGCACTGATCGAGACGGTTTCAGCCTGTTCGATCGCGGCGATCGCGGGGGCAGACAGGCGGGCATCCCCCGTCATGGACCATGCCCAGGCGTGCGTATCGAGCAGGAGATGCTTCACGCGTCTCCACCCTCCCAGAGGGCCAGTTCGGCATCATCCATAGGCTCGAAGAAATCCGGCCCCGGACCTGCGATCTGGTCCTTGAGCATCCCGATCCTGAATTGGCTGCGCGGGAAGGGGACGATCTTGACCACCGGCTGCTTGCCCTTGGCAATGACAACCTCCTCTCCGGCCAGAACCGCCTCGATCAGCTTGGAGAGATTGGTTTTTGCGGCATGGATCGTGACTTGCATACGGATACCCTTAGCTAAGCTAGCCATACTTATCCCATTTGACGGTTCCCGCCTAGCCCCTTCTGCAAAAGTCGGGCCCCGGCGGCCCGTTTCATGCCGGGAAAATCAGGCCGCTTCGAGCCATGTGCGCAACAGCGCGGTGGTGTCCTCGGGGCGTTCGAGCGCCGACATGTGGCCGCATTCGGGCACCAGATGGAACGTCGATCCGGCAATCGCCGCGTGCATTTCGCGCGCGTGGGACACCGGGGTCACGCGGTCATCCTCGCCCACCACGATCATCGTGGGCACGGCAATGCCGGGCAGCACATCGGAAAAATCGGGCCGGTTGAGGATGGCGCTCTGCTGGCGCAGGAAGGCTTCGCCGCCCACGCGCGAGGCCATCGAGCGCATCTGCTGGCCCACTTGCGTTTCCATCTGCGAACGGTGGATCAGGTTGCCCAGCAGCCCATGGGTAATCCCCACGAACTTGCCGCGCTTGAGCGATTCCATGCCCGCGCGGCGCTGGGCGGCACGCTCGGCAGTGTCGGCGCGGGCGCTGGTGTTGACCAGGGCCAGACGCGTCACGCGCTCGGGCGCCTGCCGCATGATTTCCAGCGCGACATAGCCGCCCATCGACAGCCCGGCGAGCGAGAAGCGGGCGGGCGCGGCCGCCAGCGTGCGGCGGGCCATGGCCTCGACCGTATCGTCGAGCGTGAGGTTGGCGATCATCGGCGCGCAGACATCGGCCAGCGCCTCGACCTGGTTTTGCCACAGGCTCTGGTCACACAGCAGGCCGGGCAGGAAAACCGTGGGCTCAAGCTGGGGCTCCTGATCGTTTGCCGCATTGGGCCCGGCGCAAGGCGCGGCCTCGGCCAGCGAGGGCGAAAAGGACGGATAGGCCGAAGAAAGCATGGTGGAACTGTGCATTGTAAACCTCTGGGTTAACCTTTGGGTGAACCTCCGGCGCCGATTTGGTCTTGCACAGTCCATTTGTCCAATACACGAAATAGGCTATTGCCATATGCTTTGCATATGGCTTTGCAGGAGACAGGGCGTGGAGTTGAGGCAGATCCGGTATTTTCTGGCCGTCGCCGAAGAGAGCAACTTTACCCGCGCCGCACACAGGCTGGGGATCAGCCAGCCCCCGCTCAGCTTGCAGATCAAGGCGCTTGAAGAAGAACTGGGCGCGCAACTCTTTCACCGCATCCCGCAAGGGGCCGAACTGACCATTGCGGGCAAGGTCCTGCGCGACCGCATCGCGGCCATCCCCGACCTGATCGCGGCGGCCGTGCGCGACACCCAGCGCGCCGCCAAGGGCGAAACCGGCTCGCTGCGCGTGGGCTTTACCGGTTCGTCGGCCTTCAATCACCGCGTGCCCAACACGATCCGTGCATTCCGCCGCAAGTTTCCCGAAGTCGAACTGAGCCTGAGCGAGAACAATTCGCAAGGGCTGGTCACCGCGCTGCGGGCGGGAACGCTCGATGCCGCGTTCATTCGCCCGACCGCGATCGACCGCACGGGCCTGCGGATCTATCCGCTTGAGGAAGAGCCGCTGATCGTGGCGCTGCCCTCCTCGCGCGTGCCCCCCAGCGACCCGGTGCGCCTGATCGATCTGGCGCAGGACCCGCTGATCGTCACCCCGCGCAGCCTCGGGCCGACCCTGTTCGATGAAACCGTGGCCTTGTGCCGCCGGTGCGGGTTCGAGCCGATCATGGGCCAGTCCGCGCCACAGGTCGCCTCTGTCCTCGCGCTGGTGGCGGCCGAAATCGGCTTTGCGCTGGTGCCCGGCACGATGCGCGAAACCGCCCTTCTGGGCGTGAATTACTATGCGCTCGAAGAAACCGCCACGGTCACGCTGGCCCTGGCCATCCGCTCGGAAGAACACGCCCCCGCCGTGCTGGCCTTCACCGCCGAAAGCCGCTTCCCCGAGCCGGACTGACGCCTCCGGTAAGGGCGGCAGGCGCCCTCTCGATGACATTCGGCCATGAAAAACTGGCGAATTGTCATCAACCTGTCTTGCAAATGCGGCTTGGGGGCAAGGCCCGGACGGGGGCTGAGTTGCATGGGGCGCAAGGGTGTCCGTAGAGGATTGTCGCGAGGACAGGGTCCGCTGGATCGCCTCGCAGATATTGCCGCATGAGGCGGACCTGCGGGCCTGGCTCCGACGGACCTTGCGCGATCCGGGTGACATCGACGATGTCATTCAGGAAGCCTATTGCCGTCTTTCCGAACTGCCCGATCATCGCCATATCCGTAGCGGGCGGGCCTATCTGTTCGCGACAGCCCGTTCGATCGTGATCCACAACGCCCGGCGCCAGCGCAGCGGCGCGGGCGAGGCGGCAGAGACCGCGCAGATCGTTGAAATCGTGGCCTTGCCCGATGAAGCGCCCTCGCCCGAGCAGGAAGTGGGCGCGCGGCTGCAACTGCGCCGGGTGCTCGACCTGATCGCGGCCCTGCCGCCTGCCTATCGCCACGCGCTGGAAATGCGGCGGCTTCACGGTCTTTCGCAAAAGGAAACTGCCCTGCATCTTGGCGTGACGGAGAAAGTTGTCGAGAACAATGCCTTGCGGGGCTTGCGCCTGCTGATGAAAATGATGGCCAGTGGCGAGGACAGCCCGGCCAACCGCCCCCCCGAAGCCAGAGACGAGCCTGCCCTTCATGCCCTCCCCGCCCATGTCCTCCCCAGCCATGTCCACCATTGACGACATCGCCAGTGCCTGGGCCATGCGCAGCGAGGCCGGTGGGCTCGATGCGGCGGGGCAGGCCGAACTGGACGCCTGGCTTGACGCAGACCGCCGCCATCGTGGCGCATTCGTTCGCGCGCAGGCCATTCTCAGCCTGCTCGACGCCGCGCCCGCTGCGCCCCGTGTTGCAGACAGGGATGGGGCGGATGAGGCAGAGCCTGATTCCGCAGGGCCGCGCGGGTGGAGCAGGCAGAACTGGCCGGGCTGGGCCAAACCGGTGGGGGCCGGGGTTCTGGCGGCCATGGCGGCCTCGCTGGCGCTGTTCCTCGCCCTGCCGGTTGCGCCCGATTATGCCACCAAAATCGGCGAGCAGCGACAGGTCAGGCTGGCCGATGGCTCGCTCGCCACGCTCAATACCGACAGCCAGCTCGATGTCGTCTATTCGACGGGGCGGCGCGATCTGACCTTGCGGCAGGGCGAGGCCTGGTTTCAGGTTGCCCATAACGCGGCGCGGCCATTCGAGGTGCATGTCGGGCCGGTCCATGTCCGCGCGACAGGCACGGCCTTTTCGGTGCGCCGGACCGACAAGGGGGTGTGGGTCGTCGTTACCGAAGGGCGCGTGCTGGCATGGGTCGATGGCGCGGGCGGCCAGCCCGTCGCCATTGCCCGTGGCGACGGGGCCTTGCTGAGCACTGCGCCGGGCACCGGAAAGGCCAGCCCCGTGGCGCGGATGAAGGTCGATGTCGATCAGGCACTGGCATGGCGGCGCGGCGAGATCGGGCTGGACGGGGAAACCGGGCTGGAAGCAGCCGAGGAATTCAACCGCTACAACCTCCGCCAGATCCGGATCGTCAATCCGCGTGCCGCGCAATACAGGCTGGTGGGATATTTCCAGATCCACCAGTCGCAGGAGTTTGCACAGGCCCTTTCGCAATTGACGCAAGCCAGCATGTCTCAAAACGGCAATGAAATTGTCATCGAATAGAAACGCGATAATTTATAAAATATTTTTCCAAAACTGAGGGAATTGCAGATTTGGAGACTCTTCCTGTTCAACAACAGGTGGAGGTTTCATGTTTTCGGTTTCGCGTACTTCGAAAGGTGCATGGGGTGTGGGGCTGGCGGCCCTTGCCGGGGCGACACTCGCGCCGGTGGTGGCACAGGCCCGGACGGCATCGCTCGACGTACCTGCCCAGCCCGCCGCCGCCGGGATCCAGGCCTTTGCGCGGCAGGCCGGGGTGCAGATTCTGGTGGGCAAGGGGCTGACTCGGGGCAAGCACACGAATGCGGTGAAGGGCACCCTCGATATCGGCGCGGCGCTGGGCCGCTTGCTGTATGGAACCGGCCTTGAAGTCGTGGCGACGAGCGGCACGGTGATCACGCTGGGGCAGCGCGACCGTTCCGGTCAGGCCGGCGCAGCCCAGGCAACCCACCCGCGCGACATGATCCTTGTCGAGGCACGGCGCGTGCCCGTGCGCATGACCCGCCGCTCCACCGCTGTCGTCGATGCAGTGCGCTACGACGACGTGTCGACGCTGGCGGGCAGCGATGGTTCGGTCGTCGAGCAACTCGTCACCCTGCCCGGCGTGACCGGCATCGAGGAAGGCGATACCCCGCGCTTCATCTCGATCCGCGGCATTGCCGCCAACCTCAACGCCACCACCATCGATGGCCTCTCGATTGCCTCGATCGGTTCGGACGGCGATGGGTCGCGACAGGTGAACCTGCAACTCCTGCCCTCGAACATGAGCGCGGGAAACGAGGTCTACAAAAGCTTTACCCCCGAACTGCCCGGTGACGCGATTGGCGGTGTCGTCAACATCGCCACGCGCAGCGCCTTCGATCACGACGGCCTCTACAAGGTGCTCGACCTGAACGGCATCTATTCGACCTATCGCGGGCCCGCGCCGATCAATGCCATCACCGGCGCAGGCACGCACTGGGGGCAGGGGATCAAGGGCGTGGTCAGCGACCGGTTCGGACCGGGCGGGCAGTTCGGGATCGTGCTGTCGGGCGAATACCAGAAGCGCATCCGCAATTCCTCGAAGTACTGGCAGGGAACCAAGTATTTTTTCAGCGATGCCGGCAAGAAGCTGACCGGGCCCGACGACCCGAACTGGAACGGCCTGGTTGTTCCGTATGACCAGCAATATTCAAGCTATACCAACACATTGCGTTCGTATGGCGGGTCCGCCAAGCTGGAATGGCAAGCGCCTGACAACAGCCTTTATGCCTCGATCATGGGGTTCGGGCGGCGGCGCTATGAAGATTCCACCATGAACAAGCAGGACTATTACACCAAGAGTTCCATTTCCGGCCAGACCGGGGATGGCGGGCGCCAGGGCTCTGTTGCAAACTCTGATGCGGTTGCCAAGGTTGGGCCCTTGGATTGGTAAGGTCGGTTGTGATGGACGATTTCAAAGGGCGGCATTTTACCGGCGAGGTCATCCTATGGGCGGTCCGCTGGTACTGCCGGTACGGCATCAGCTACCGCGATCTCGAGGAAATGCTGGCGGAACGTGGCATCGATGTCGATCACACGACCATCTATCGCTGGGTGCAGCGCTATGCGCCGGAGATGGAGAAGCGGTTGCGCTGGTTCTGGCGGCGAGGCTTTGATCCGAGCTGGCGTCTGGATGAGACCTACGTCAAGGTTCGGGGCAAATGGACCTACCTGTACCGGGCGGTCGACAAAAGGGGCGACACGATCGACTTCTTCCTCTCGTCGACCCGCAGCGCCAAAGCCGCGAAGCGCTTTCTGGGAAAGGCCCTTCGCGGGCTGAAGGGCTGGGAGAAACCAACGAAACTCAACACCGACAAGGCCCCCAGCTACGGCGTCGCAATCGCCGAGTTGAAACGAGAAGGGAAGCTCGCCCTGGAAACCGAACACCGGCAGGTAAAATACCTGAACAACGTGCTCGAGGCCGACCATGGCAAGCTCAAATTGTTGATCAAGCCCGTGCGTGGTTTCAAATCGATGCCGACAGCCTACGCCACGATCAAGGGCTTCGAGGTCATGCGCGCCCTGCGCAAAGGGCAAGCCCGGGCATGGTGCCTGCAGCCAGGGATCAGGGGAGAGGTGCGTCTGATCGAAAGAGCATTTGGCATTGGCCCCTCGGTCATGACCGAGGCCATGGACGTGCTCAATCAGCATTTTGCCAATGCTGCCTGATCCCCAGACGGGGTGACGCTGCCCGGCCGTCACCAATGTTTGCAACAGAGCCCTATGTTTCCTTTACGAACGCGACAGCGTTCTCTCCTACGGACACCATGCCTCTGAGCGCTCAGAGTAAGCTGCTGATGGCTGCGGAGGCGACTATATCGCTGTTAACCGTGGGGCTTGTCGCAGCCAGGGCGGTTAATATCCTGACTTAGCTGCCTGACAGCTTGCGCTTCCCAGCCTTGTTGGAGTGTGACATCCACACTCTTTTTCAGTCGGTTCATCTGGCGACGCGAGCGGATAAGGGCAAAGAGCGTGAAGCTCATGGTGAATCCAGCCAGCAGGGTGCTTCCAACCCACGCAATCAGACTGAACCCCAGCAAAGCAATAGTCATAACTGCTACGCCGGCGGTGACCACCGTTATGGGCAGCCAATTCCGACCAATAAATCGGCTCGCGCGCCTGGGCGGCGGATCGGGAAATCGATGATCATGGAGCATAATCGTCTCGATCATGGTAGGAACTGGTGAGCAGGCCGTAGAGCATATCATGGCGGGGCTGCCACGTCAGCACGTCGCGGCCAGACCAGCGGGTCCGCCGGAAGCGGTGATCCTAACGCCACTTGCCCCGGCGCTCGCGCCAGACGTTGAATCCGATGCGAGACAGGCGACCGGAAAGCCGAAACAGCCAGAAGATGAGGCGTCGGGGTGCTACGCCCGTCCGCATAACTATGCGCGCCGTAGAAAGCGCAAACTTGCCCGTCCAAATCCAGAGGCCCGCAGGCAGCAGCAGTTCCCACCAGTGCGCACGTCGCCTTATTACCACAACCTGTACTCCGCGCCTGAACCCGGCCACAAATCTAGGGGGGAATTGTGTTTGAACCTAACCTTTGGTGGATCAATGATGCGAAACCACCATGAGCCCAGCCATCAACAGGGCGCATATGGCAAGCGCGAACATCAATCTGCGACTGCTTTCAATCTCGCGTCGCTTTCGTTTGGAAAGAGATGTCGAGCGGGGGTGTAAGAAAATTGCTTCGTCGATATCTACCCATCGCAATGCGCTTACCTGTCTGCATCCCCAAAAGACATTTGATCGACGTTTTTCCTTTAGGCGCGCTACGCCAGCCGTCACCGCCGATCGGCCTTCATCGATCTTTGGCAGAAGAAAGCTGGCGTTGTCGGTGTTGCTGGCGGTATCTGGCGAGCGCGCTACGCCTGCCCGGTGTTCGCCATCGACATCGTTCCTTTCCATCCGGACCATCGCCTATGCCTGAAATCGTGAACGAAGGCCAATCCGGAGCAGCGCTTGATACCGCGCATATCGGGGACATCGAGGGGGCGTTCGGCACGATCCGTCTGGGCGATGAGGCCCCGCGGGCGGGCTTGAGGGCGCGGATCATGACGCTGCTTGCGGTCGTTGGTCCAGGCCTCATCGTGATGACCGGCGACAACGACGCCGGCGCTTTTGGCACATATGCGCAGGCAGGGCAGAATTACGGCACCAGCCTCCTCTGGGTGCTGCTGCTGCTGGTGCCGGTGCTCTATATCAACCAGGAAATGGTGCTGCGGCTTGGAGTCGTCGCCGGCGTCGGCCACGCGCGCCTGATCCTCGAACGATTCGGAAAGTTCTGGGGAGCGTTCAGCGTCATCGACCTGTTCATCCTCAATGCGCTCACCATCGTGACCGAGTTCATCGGCATCAGCCTGGGACTCGACTATCTCGGCCTTCCGAAGATCGCCGGGGTGCTGATCGCCGCCGCGATCGTGGTGGCCGCTGCCAGCACCGGCTCGTTTCGTCGCTTCGAGCGGGTGTGTCTGACTCTGGTGATCGGCTCGCTCTTGCTGGTCCCGATTTTGTTCATGGTCCATCCGACCCTCGGTCAGGTTAGCCGCGGCCTGCTCATTCCCAGCATTCCCGCAGGATCGGACCTGTCGAAGGTGGTTCTGCTGATCATTGGCATTGTCGGGACGACCGTTGCGCCATGGCAATTGTTCTTCCAGCAATCCTATCTGATCGACAAACGCATAACGCCGCGCTTCATGAACTACGAGCGGATCGATCTGTGGATCGGCATCGTCATCGTGATTGTCGGCGCAACCGCGATCATCTCGTTCACAGCGGCGACCTTCGCAGGTCATAGCGAGTTCGGCGCTTTCACCGATGCCGCCGGCGTGGCAAGCGGCTTGGAAAAATATGTCGGCAAGGTCGCGGGCATCCTGTTCGCTGTGGCGCTCATCGATGCATCGATCATCGGCGCGGCGGCCGTCGGCTTGTCGACCTCGTACGCCTTGGGCGATGTGCTCGGTCTGAAGCATTCGCTTCACCGCAAGATTTCCGACGCGAAAGGCTTCTACGCGGCATTCGTCGGCATCCTGGTCGGTTCCGCGATCATCGTCTTGATACCCGGAAGCCCCTTGGGCCTGCTCACGACCGGCGTACAGGTGTTGGCGGGGGTGCTGCTGCCGAGCGCCACGGTGTTCCTCCTTCTACTCTGCAACGACGAGGAGGTGCTCGGCCCATGGGTCAACAGCCGCGGCATGAACATCTTCACGGCCGCGATCATCGCGGTCCTGGTGATCCTGTCGCTCGTGCTGACCGCAGGCGTTCTCTATCCCAACCTCGACGCCAAGGTGATTCTCTATATCCTGGCAGGAGGTGCGATATTGGCGCTGTTGGCCGGAGCGGTCATCCTGGGCTACCAGCACTTCTACCCGCACGCGACCACGGCCAAGACGATCGACAAGTCGCTGCGCCTTTCATGGCGAATGCCCCCGCTCGCCTTGCTCGCCGCCCCGAAGCTGCCGCTGGGCAGCCGGATCGGCCTGACCGTCCTGCGAAGCTATCTGCTCGTTGCGATGATCATGGTCATTTTCCGCATCTACCAACTCGCTGTTGGACACAAATGATGATCCGGTTACCATTAGCCAAGCGCGCCGTTTCGACGGCAGCGCCGCAACGAGGAACCTTAATAGGTGAGTGACAGTCCGGGACATCCAGCAGCCGATGAAGCTCTTTCTTTGTCGTCCTTGCTCAAGCACGCCGTAATCGATGGCGCGGGGCGAACGCTAGGCAAGCTCTCGGATGTGGTCACGCGGCTTCGCGACAATGATTACCCGCTTCTGTCGGGACTCGTGATCGGCATCGGCAATGCCGGACACTTCGTGCCGATAAGCGATGTGAGCAGCATCGACCCCAAGGCGATCCGTCTTCGTACCGCAAGAGTGGATTTGCGGCCCTTCGAGCGTCGCGATGGCGAGTTGCTGCTGAAGGAGAATGTTCTCGGCAATCGTCTCATTGATGTTGCTCGTAGCGCCCTCGTCAAAGCGTATGATGTCAGGCTGGCATCGTCGGGAGAGGGTTGGCTTGTGACCGGCCTGGACGTCCACAAGACCGGTTGGTTTCACCTGGGGCGCCATGAGGAACATCCAGCTCGGGACTGGCACTCGTTCCTGCTGCTGATGGGCGACCAGCGTGGGTCGAAAGCGCGTTCGGCCTCCAGCCGCGTGACCCGGCTCAAACCTGCGCAGATCGCCGACATTATCGAGAGCGCGTCGTCACGGGAAGAGGAGGTCCTGCTGGCGTATGTACATGGCCCAGTCGGCCCGAATCTGCGATTTTGGCCAGGTTGAAGAACGAACACTGAACGCTTGATTGATTCTACCAGGACCGTTGCTGACCACCGACCTCGTAGATATCGGCTTCCATGGAGCAATTGTAGCTCTCTGCGATGTTGAACATCTCGGAGAGGAGGCTTTGGATTTCCTCATCAAGGGAAATGCCATCCGGATCGGGGTCATAGGCGACGGTCAGTTTGTAATCACAATTGCCGTTTTTTACCATGGCGTAGTCGCGTTCCAGCATCGCCTCAATCCGCTCCCGAGCGGGTTTTCTACCTCTTCCACGCTTGTTGAAGTTCTCGATAATCAGATGCAGGGCGATGCTGGCAGTGGGCGGCTTTTCCGGCAGTTTGGTCTGTGACGGAATAATGTCGAGCGCCCGATAGACGGTCATTCGTGAGACCTTCAGGTCGCGGGCAACGCGGGCCTTGCTGGCGCCGGCGGCAAGGCGACGGCGGATTTCATCGTCATCGACGTTCTTCTTCCGGCCTTTGTAAACGCCTTCGGCGCGCGCCGCTTCGATCCCGGCGCGCTGACGATCCTTGATGAACTTCAGCTCCATATCGGCGACCATGCCGAGTATGGTGATGACCATTCGCCCCATGTCGCCCGCCGTCGTCACCTCTGGCTCAAGGATGCGCAGCGAAGCTCCCTTTTCATCAAGCTCATGCACCAGGTTCAGGACATCGCGCGTGGAGCGGCCGAGCCGGTCGAGCCGCAGCACGACCAGCTCGTCGCCGGTGTGCATAAACTGCATGATCGTTTCCAGTTCCGTGCGCCCGCTCCGCGAGGCCCCCGATCCGGTCTCGGAACGGATAATTTCGCAACCTGCATTCTTGAGGCGGCCAATCTGGATATCCAGATCCTGGTCCGTGGTGCTGACGCGGGCATATCCGATACGAGCCAAGTGCAAAATCCGTCACATTAGGGTGGCTCTTGCAGTGTATCGTCACATTGAGCGCAAACCCACCCTTTTGTGACAGACGAATGGTGTCACTCGGCCCTATCACTCTGGGGTGTACCCAAATGTTATAGGCCGATCAGCCGCCTCACGCTGCAAGCCGTCCAAAATCAATCCGGTCGTTCAGGTCGAGGTCGAAGCGGCCATAAAGGTAGCCGACTGGCTCAAATATATCGAAAATGGCGCGGCAAAATCGGGCACCGCCGATCCGATGGGCACCTATGACTTTACATGGATGTGGGAAGAACTGGGGCTTAGCGACCTCCGGCGGTAACGGCCATCATACGGTTCTTGAAATGTTCTCGCTTAGCGTTGTCTGGCGTACCTTCCACGCGATGCCCTCTCCCTCAGAAAAGACTCTATGCCTTCACGCCCAACGCGACGCCGGCCAATGTGCGAGCGCTGGTCGGAGGTAAGATCAATGAACCGCTCATCG
>DQVI01000031.1 GCA_015661825.1 Novosphingobium capsulatum | reverse complement strand
GCGGCCGGGGCCGCAGGCGATGACTTGGCGCCGGACTGGGGGGCAACGGGCTGGGTGGCCGGGGTTGCGGGCGCGGATGCTGCCGGGGCGGCCTTGGCGGGCAGGCGCACGGGCGGCATCGTGGCATCGGCGCCAATGGCGATCTCGCAATCGTCGCCGACGAAATCGAAGATGTCGCGAACCGATCCTTCGTCGACCGTGGCGGGCATGCGGAACGTCCAGCCCAGATAGCCGGTGCCCGGATCGAGCGCGTCGAGGTGGGGGACATGGCCCACGTCGCATTCGACGCAGGTGCCGCCCAGTTCGAGCACTTCGCGCAGCATCAGCATCGGTTCGCTGCCGTTGCGCATGGCCCCGGCATGGGTGCGGATCCTGACCAGCCAGGAGCCGCTTTCCTCCTCGCTGTCGCCGTTCGCGGCCCCATTTCCGGCCCCGTTCGCATCGGGGGATGCCATCGCCCCGGCGATGGAATCGAGCATCGAATCGAAATCGATGCCCATGTCGTCGTCATCGCTGCTGCTGCTGGCCGGTTCGGGCGCGGCGGGGACCGGCTCGGGCGTGGCGTGCGCAGCAGGGGCTGCATTGCCGCCTGCATTGCCCCCCGCATTGGCAGCCATCGCGGCGGTCAGTTCGGCCTGGAGGGCCACGTCGTCGGGCGTCTCGCCCAGCCCGCGCGCGGCAGCGACATGGTCGCTGAGGGTATCGAGCGCGCGCAGCAGAAGATCGACGAGCGGCTCGGTGATCGGCACGGTGCCGTCGCGCACGTCCGAGAGCAGCGTCTCGAACGTATGGGTGAACCCCTGAAGCGCGATATAGCCGAAGGCGCCCGCGCCGCCCTTGATCGAGTGGACCCCGCGAAAGACCGCGTTAACGGTATCGGCGTCCTGGGTGCCTTCCTTGCAGGCGGCCAGGCCCTGTTCGGCTGCGGCCAGCGATTCCTCGCACTCGGCGAAGAAGATGGCCTGGATTTCCTCGGCGTTCATGCCTCCGCTCCATCGAAAAGTTCGCGCTGGAGGCCGATCTGGGCAGCCGCCTCGCGCAGGGCCGGGGAAGGATCGATCACCGCGCCTTCGCCGCTGCGGCGCGCGCTCACCAGAACCTGGAACATCGCCTGCCCGATCTGGGTGCAGGCGCTGCCATCGATATGAATCGGGCCCGCGCCCAGCGCGGCGACCAGTTCGGGCAAAAGGGCCTCGGCGGCCGCGCGGTCGCAGCGGGGTGGCAGGGTGATCGTGGACATCTTCGGGTCTTCCCCTTTGCGCAAAGGCGTGGGTCAAAGGTGTGAGTCAAAGTCTCGGGTCGTCGCGGTCGTGATCGGAGCCGGTCCCATGGGGCGTGCAAACGGGAGAAAAGCGCCTTGGCGCGGGCCTGTCCGTCCTTGCGCGACGGCATGGGGGCCGGGCGTTCGGGCTAGGCTTAGCGGGCAATCCGAAAAGGGGCGCTTTCCGCCCTCTTAGGGTGAGATACCTAGGCACGGGGATGGAATTTGCACGCGCCTGCACGGGTAAGACCATGGTCAACACCAGATGACCCATGGCGCCGCCTGCGCGGTGGAAGCCCAGACGAAGGTTTTGCGATCCATGCATGAAGCACGTGTTCTTGTGGTGGACGATTCAGCGGCCATGCGCGCGCTGTTCTCGGACATCCTCGATCAGACCAAGAATGTCCGCGTCGTCGGCGCGGCCGCCAGTGCGGCCGATGCGCGCGAGCAGATCGCGGATCTCAAGCCCAACGTGATCACCCTCGATGTGGAAATGCCCGGCATGAGCGGGATCGATTTCCTCGAGGAGATCATGGAAAGCAGCCCGCTGCCCGTGGTCATGCTTTCCAGCCTTACGCAGGCGGGCACCGAAACCTCGCTCAAGGCTTTCGAGCTGGGCGCGGTCGAATGCTTCCCCAAGCCGCTCAAGGCCACGCCCGAACAGTTCGCCAAGACCGTGGGCAAGCTCGGCAAGATCGTGCTGGCCGCTGCCAACAGCAACGTGCGCGACCGCCACAAGCTTCAGGCCAAGCGCGAGGCCGCTGCCGCTGCTGCCGCCGAAGCGCCCCGCTTTGCCTGGAACGGACGCTTCGTGGCCTTCAGCGCCTCGATGGGCGGGATCGATGCACTCACCACGATTCTGGCCGACTGGCCCGATGAATGCCCGCCCACGGTGATCTGTCTCCAGACCGAACCGATGCTGGCCGAAACCTTCATCAAGCGTCTCGACGCCGACCTCAAGTGCTCGGTCAAGATTGCGCGCGATGGTGCCCCACTGGCGCAGGGTACGATCCACATCGCCGCCGATCCCGAGCGCCATGTCGTCGTCGAGCCCGGCCAGCCGCCCAAGATCCGCCTGATGGAACGCGAGCCGGTCGAAGGCGCGCGGCCTTCGGCCAACCTGCTCTACGGCTCGATCGCGCGCGCCGGAATCCCGGCGGTCGGTGCGCTGCTGACGGGCATGGGCAACGATGGCGCCAAGGGCCTCAAGCTCCTCCACGACAGCGGCATGGACACGCTGGTGCAGGACCCGAGGAGCGCACTCGTCAGCGAGGCCCCGGCCGCAGCCATCGCCCTCGATCCCAGCGTCGCGCAAGTCCCGCTCGACGATCTGGGCGAGCGCGTGATCGGCCTGTGCAACCAGAGTTGAGGGGGCCTGCGTTCTTTGGTGAAGCGCTTTTGGGCGAACGCCCCGGACCCGATCCGGGGCGTTTTGCATGTCCGGGGAGGCGGGCAAGCCATGTTCGCCCAAAAAGAAAGGCCCGGCGCCGTGGCGCGCCGGGCCTTTTCCGCAAGGACGCAGCCAGAAGGGGTCAGCTGGCCATCATCGCCTGGCGGATTTCGAGAAAGTCGGTGCGGATCGTCTCGATTCCCTTGGGGTTGAACTGGAGCGCGCTGTCGAGCACCGCGCGCCGCGCCGACTGGTAGAGCTGGATCAGCGCCTCGCCCGCCGGGCTGGTGCTGTCGACCCCCATCTGGAGCGCGGTGAGCGCCGAGACCGCGCGGGTGAGCGCGGCGCTCTTGGCGGCATTGTCGCCGCTCTTGTGGGCATAGATCGCCCGGCCGAGCGAGCCGGCCACCTGTTCGAGGCACAAGTCGACCAGCTGGCGCGGGTTGGCGCCCTTGACCCGTGCCTCGAAATCGACGCGGCGATAGGCCTCGCCCGGATCGCGCAAGGGCCGCATGTCAGTTCCCCGACTTGCCGTTCCAGGCGGTGATCTGCGCCTGGAGGAACGAGAGCGTGGACTGCGAGGACGAGACCCGCGAGGCCAGCTGGGCATAGCGGCTGACCAGTTGCGTGCGCAGGGTTTCCTGCTTGGTCTGGAGGTCGCTCAACTGCTCGGTCAGGCTGGTCTGCCGCGTGCCGAGCGCGGTGATCACCCCGCCCAGTGAGCCCGGATCGCTGACCGAGGAGACCGACCGCGCCATGGAATCGAACGTCGCATAGACGCCGTAGAGCCCGTTGGTGAACATCGCGGCGGTGCCATCCGGGCTTGCGGTCATGGTTTTGTTCAGGACCGCGCTGTCGAGCGCGAAAGTGCCGTTGCGGTTGATCTTGAGGCCCAGGTCGCCCAGCGTGGCAGGCTGGCCGGGCGTGGCATTGGGCATGACCACCCGGCTCGACAGCGAGCTGAGCATCTGGCGCAGCGCGCGCGCGCCGGCATTGTTGGTGAGCGAGCCGGTATGGCGGTCGGTGTCGCTGTTGAGCTGGGTGACGATCTGGTTGAGCGCCTCGACAAGGTCGTTCATCGCCGTCTGCACCGCGCTGGCAGGGTCCGAATAGGAGATCGTCGTGGGCGATCCCGCATTCGTCCCGGTCAGCTTGAGGGTGAGGCCGGGCGCGGCATCGGTGATCGTGTTCGAGGTCGAGGTGCGCGCGACGCCGTCGAGGACATAGGCCGCGTCCGTGGCGGTCGACTTGAGCTGGCTGGCCGCACCCGTGGCCGCGCTCCAGTTGAAGGCGGCCAGCGTGGTGTCGCCGGCATCGGGCGTAGTTTCGATCTGGAAGCCGTTGGCCGCGCCATCGGCGCCGCGCAGCACGAGTTGCGCGCCGTTCGCGCCCGTGGCGACATAGGCGCTCACGCCCGCGCCCGAAGCGTTGATCTTCTGCGCGAGCGTGCCCAGCGTGTCGCTGCTGGTGACGGCGATGTCGACTTGCGCGCGGCTGGTATCGGCCGAAAAGCTGGTGCCGCTCACCGTGCCGAAGCGCAAGGTGAACGTGCCCGCGCCGACCGCGCTGGTCGAGGCGGCCAGGGTCGGTCCGGTCAGCGTCTGGCCCTTGGCCAGCGCGGTGACTTCGAGGGTCGAGGTGCCGCTGCCCGAAAGGGTGCCCTTGCTGACCGTGGCGACCGAGGCATTGGTGATCACCGGGGTCACCGCCAGATCGCCCTCGCGCACGCGCGTGCCCAGCGAACTGGCCAGCGTGCTCATCATCGACTTGAGCGTCGAGGCCGCCGAGATCTGGGTGGTGATCTTGTCCTGCTTGGCCGTCACCGCGTCGATCCGCGACGCGAACTGCGCCGCCGAAAGCTGCTCGGCAAGGCCCGAGGTGTTGATCGTGCTGCTGCCCAGCGATGCCAGCAACTGGGCCGTGGCTGACGACGAGGACGTGGCCGAGATGGCCGCAGTGGTCGAGCTGGTGGGGGAGGTAGCCATGTGGTCGAGGACGACCGGGCTTATCGCTTTTTAAGGGGTTGGCCCGATCTTTTCAGGGCGGTTTTTTCCGGAAAGCGATGTTTCGGGCCGCCCCTCGGCATCGAAGCGCAGCTCGACCGGCACATCGACCATCGGCGCGCCGGGCGTTTCGCCGCGTTTGAGCGAGAGGACGAAGGCCAGAACCGCAGCAATCGGGGCGTAGAGTTCCTCGCGGATCATCTGCCGCTCGCGCGTGGTATAATAGACCGAGCGGGCGAGCGCGGGATATTCGAGCGTGGGCAGGTCGAGTTCGGCGGCCAGTTCGCGCATGGCCAGCGCCTTTTCGCCGCGGCCCTTGGCCAGCACGACGGGCGCGGGGGCGATGGCCGGGTCATAGGTCATCGCCACGGCGAAATGGGTGGGGTTGGTGATCACGAACTGCGCCTCGCGCATGGCCTTGTTGACCCCGGCCATGGCGATCTGGCGCTGGCGCCCGCGGATCGCGGCCTTGCGCTCGGGCGAGCCTTCGCTTTCCTTGGTTTCGTCGCGAATGTCCTGAAGGCTCATGCGCAGGCGCAGGAAGCGGCGGATCCACTGGATCGGAAAGTCGATCAGCGCGATCAGCACCAGCCCCGTGGCCAGCACCACCAGCAGCGAGAGCATCGCCCCCCAGGCATAGGCGAGCTGTCCGGCCAGCGCGCCTTGCGTGATCTGCCCGCCGCCCAGCCCGACGACCTGCCCGACCCGCCCGCGCATCCAGAAAAAGCCGAGCGTGCCCAGCAGGGCGACTTTGGCCAGCCCCTTGCCCAGCTCGATCAGCCCTTGCGCGCCGAACATCCGCGCCAGCCCGCGTGCCGGATCGAGCCGCGAGCCCTTGGGCATCAGGTTGCCCGCGTTCCATCGCCCGCTCGAAAACCCCAGTTGCGAAGCCAGCGCCACCCCCATCAGCGCCCCGCCCAGCAGCAGCACCGGGGGCAGCACGCCCATCAGCGCCGCGCCCACGCGCTGGGCCGGGTCGAAATGGTCGATGGTGTCGCGGTCCCACGAAAAGCCTGCCCGTGCGATCGTGCCCAGTTCGGCCAGAACCAGGGGCCCTGCCAGCCAGAGCCAGCCGATGGCGGTGAACACGCCCACCGCCGTTCCCAGCTCGCGCGAGCGCAGCACGTCGCCGTTTTGCGCGGCATCGCGCTTGCGCTTTTCGGTTGGCGCGAATGTCTTTTCGCCGCTGTCCTCGCCCGCCATGGCGTCAGCCCTTTGCCGGCAGCGGGGCCAGCATGGCCTGTGCCTGTCCCAGCGCCAGCGCTACCACGTCGTCCATGGCATCGGCCACCAGCGGCGCGGAGGCGACCAGCCCGGCCAATCCGGCCAGCATCCCCAGCGGCAGGCCCAGCGCAAAGATGTTGAGGCTGGGCGCCGAGCGCGCGAGCACCCCGAACATAACCTGCACCAGCAGCAGCAGCAGGACCACCGGCAGCGCCAGCACCAGCGCCGAGACGAACATCTGCGCGCCAAAGGCGGCCATGATCCCCATGCGGTCGGGCGTGAACCAGCCGCCGCCGGGCGGGAACGCGCGATAGCTGTCGACCAGCAGGGCAAACCATTGCAGGTGCGCGCCCAGCGCGAGGAAGATCACCGTCAGCACGACGGTGAAATATTGCCCGAGTGCGGGCGAATGCGCGCCCGAGAGCGGATCGGCGGCGGTCGCGATGGACAGGCCCATGCTCGCCCCGATCATCTCGGCGGCGATCACCGGGGCGGCAAAGGCGAATTGCAGGGCAAAACCCAGCGCCAGCCCGATCACGATCTCGCCGCAGGTATCGAGCAGGCCGGGCAGCGAAAACAGCGCTGCGGGCGCGGGAATCGCGGTCCACGCGCAGAGCATCACCGCAAGGGCCCCTGCCAGCACGACCCGCACTTGCGCGGGCACTTGCGCGCTGCCGAACAGGGGCGCGGCAAACAGCGCCGCCCCGCAGCGGGTCATCAGGAAGACCATCCGCCAGAATTCGGCCTCCAGCGGGCCGAAGCCGAAGTTCATCTGGATCATGGCGCGCGCTTCCGTCAGTTGCCCAGCGTGGCGATCTGGTCGAACAGGTCTTTCATGAAGTCCTCGACCAGCCCGAGCATGGCCCCGCCCAGCAGCACCAGCACGAGGGCCGTCACCGCCAGCTTGGGCACGAACGTGAGAGTCTGCTCGTTGACCGAGGTGGCCGCCTGAATGATCCCGACCACCAGCCCCACCGCGAGGCTGGCGAGGAGGACGGGCGCGGCGACGAGCGCGGTGATCCACAACATGCGGTCGGCCAGCGCCAGCAGGGTTGCGGTATCGTCCATCTCACGAAAAACTCGCCGCAAGGCTGCCCATCATCAGCGCCCAGCCATCGACCAGCACGAAGAGCAGCAGCTTGAAGGGCATCGAGACGACCGTTGGCGACATCATCATCATCCCCAGGCTCATCAACACCGAGGAGACCACGAGGTCGATCACCAGAAACGGCAGGAACAGCATGAACCCGATCTGGAACGCGGTTTTCAGCTCGCTGGTGACAAAGGCGGGCAGGAGGATCGAAAACGGGATCGCCTGCGGCCCGGAAAAGCGCGGGGCCCTGGCCATCGTGGAAAACATCGCAAGGTCGCGCTCGCGTGTCTGGCGGACCATGAAGGCGTGGAATTCCATCCCCGCCGCGCCAATGGCCTGTTCGGCGCCCAGCGTCCCGGCGGCATAGGGCTGGATGGCGTTGGCGTTCACCCGGTCGAGCGTGGGGGCCATGACGAACAGCGAGAGGAACAGCGACAGCCCGATCAGGATCTGGTTGGGCGGCGATTGCTGAAGGCCCAGCGCCGTGCGCAGGATCGAGAGCACGACGAGAATACGCGTGAAACTCGTCATCATCAGGATCAGCGAGGGCAGGATCGTGAGCAGGCCCATGATCAGCAGCAGTTGCAGCGAAAGCGACAGGCTCCCTTGCGACTGCGCCCCGGCGATCTGCGAAAACGCGCGGTCGAGCGCGCCGGGGATGGCCGTCACGCCCGGTGCGCTGGCCGGGGTGCCGGAAGGCGCGGTGCCCGAGGCGGTCTGGGCCAGTGCGGAGAGCGGCGCGACCAGCACGGTGAGCGCGGCAGTCCATGCGGCCAGCGAAAGCGCGCGCTTCATGCCTTTGGCTCCTGCTGGCGCGCGGGGGCTTCGGCCAGACGGACCAGCCCGCTGCGCGAACTGGCGACCAGAATTTCGCGATCATGGAAGGCGATCACCGCCAGACGCTGGGTGGGCGAGAGCATCTGCGTCTCGATCACCTTGACCGTGCGCTCGCCCGCAGGCGTGCCAAAGCGGCCCTCGAAGCGCCGCACCAGCCGCAGCGCCCCATAGGCCAGCCCCGCGATCAGCGGCAGGACCAGCGCCAGCTTGACCAGATACCAGAGCATCAGGCGTCCTCTCCGCTGCCCTTGGGCGCAGCCTTGGCGCCCGGCCATGCCGCTGCCGGGGAGGCTGGCGAGGCTGGCGCCTCGCTGCCGGCCAGTTCGACGATGCGCAGGCCGAACCGGTCGCCCTGGGCGACCACTTCGCCGCGCGCGATCAGCTTGCCGTTGACCATCACGTCGAGCAACTCGTCGGTCAGCCGGTCGAGCATGACCACGCTTTCCTCGTTCAAGGCCAGCACGTCCTTGAGTGTCATCTCGGTCCGGCCCAGTTCGACGGTGAGGCGCACGTCGACATCCTTGAGGAAGTCGAAACCGCGCGGTTGAAAGGACATCGTTGCAATCCCCTGAAAGAAAATAAGAATCAGAATGCGTGGGTGAGCTGGACGGCCAGGCGGTCGTCCAGCGCGCCCACGGTGCCGTGGGCAATGGTCTGTCCGCCCACCCGCACGGGCACCGCGCGCGCCACCGGCACGGGCAGGATCTGCCCGACTTCGAGCGCGGAAATCGCCGCGAGCGGCAGGCGGATGTCGACCAGCACGGCGCTGACCATCAGCGGCACTTGCGCAAAGGGCTGGGCCAGCGGGCTGGCGGGCGGATGGTCGATTCCGGCAGGCGGGCGGTCGCCGTTGCCGAAGAAGGCGGCCAGCGTGTCGTAGGGAAAGGCCATCTCGATCGACCAGGGCGCGCGGCCCGGCTCGTTGACCGAGAATTCGAGCGCGACGATGGGTTCGTCGTTGGCGAACGGGGCGAGGTGGTCGATATGGCCCTCGCGGCGCAGCGGGCGGATCGCCCCGGTGCCATCGGCCCCCAGCGCCGCGCCGAGGCGGGCGGCCAGCATGGCCTCGATCTTCTGGACCATCAGTTCGCCCGAGAGCGGCAGTTCGCGCGGGAGCTGCGCGGGGGCGACCCCGGTGCCGCCAAACGTGCGGTCGACCAGCCGCAGCACGGCCTCGCCCGCGATCATCCCCAGAATGCGATTGTTGGCAGGGCCCGCGCCATAGAGCGTATAGGCGCCCAGATTGCGGTGCCCCATGACCTGCATGGTGGCATAGTCGGAATAGACGGTGCGTTCCGGGCGGTTGCATTCGACGTTGGGTTCCTCGCCGCCCAGCAGGGTGGCCAGCGCGCCGGCCAGTTCGCGGGTGAGCCGCTCCGACGTGCGCGTGAGCGCGGACACCAGCTCCGACTGGGCCGGGCCGGGCGGCAGGAGCTGGGTGCAGTGGCGTGCCACCACCCGCTCGGCCACGAATTCGCGTTCAGGCTTCATCGCCTATCTTTCTTTCCCGAAAGGATGCGCATGGCCCGCGAGCGGGGCCTGAAGGCGCGTTCACTGCACGATGAACTGCTTGAAATAGACCGCATCGACCCCGCCGAAGCCTTCGGTATCGGTCAGCACCTTGTTGATCGCGGCGGTCAGGCGCTGTTGCAGGCGCTGCTTGCCCTGGATCGTCTCCACGTCGGTATCGGGCGTGTCGGCCAGAACCGCCAGCATGGCCGAGCGGATCGCCAGTTCATGCTTCTGGATCCACAGGATCACGCGATAGTCACGCCTTGTGGACACCGCGACCGACATCTGCACGAGACGGTCGGAATCGCGCAGGTTCGAGGTGAAATCCTCGGCGAACGAATAGTAGACGGTGCGGTATTCGCTGCCGCCCTCGCCATCGACTTCCTTGCCGCCGCCACCGCCTTCCCCTTCGCCTTCCTTGGCCGGGGGGGCATAGGGGTCTTCCTCGCCCTTGCGGATCAGCTTGGGCTTGTTGTCCTCGTGGATGACGACTTGCGGCCCGCCCAGGATGCCGGCGGCAAACAGGCCATAGACCGCGCCCCCGCCGATCGCGAGCGTGCCCACGGCCACCCCGATCAGCACGACGGGGCCGCCCTTCTTCTTCTTGGGCGCGCCGTCCTTGTCCTTGTCTTTCTTCTCGCTCATGCTCGGTCCTTGCTATCTGGGGATGGGGGCGGGGTGTCGGGCGGGCCTGCCGTGGGGCGATCAGGCGTAAAGGCCGCGTTCGCCGGGCGTTTCGCGATCACGGTCGGCCCCCGGTGTGTCGGTTGCGGCCCCGCTTGCCATGGTGCTGCGCGCACTCTGGGCCGATCCGCCCGGATGGCCTCCCGGATTGGATGCGTTCTGGCCCATTGGGGCCTGGCCGGATTGGCCAGAGGCCGATTGCCCGCTGAACGCCGGGTTTTGTGCGTTCTGGTTGCCAGAGCCCGTATTGGTATTGGCGCCCGTATTGGTACCGGCGCCCGCATCGGTGCGGGTGGCGGCCAGAACGGCGGGGGCAAAGCCCGGATCGCTGCTGGCCATGGTCACGCTCAGGCCATCGTCGTTCTGGCGAAATTCGAGCGAGACCCGCCCGAATGTCCCGTGGGCGAGCGTGGCCGCGACAGCGCCGGGCGTGGCGCCCTCGCTGGCGCGGGCGACTGCATCGACGAGGGCGGCCACTTGCGCGCCG
>DQVI01000155.1 GCA_015661825.1 Novosphingobium capsulatum | reverse complement strand
CGCTCGGCCAGCAGCCCGGCCAGCGCGACCAGCGCGGCGGCGATCAGGCCGCCGCCGATCCGCGCCATGGTCACGGTCGTTTCCACCTCGCGCAGCGGAAGCGCCAGATGGAAGCGCCAGCCACGGGCATCAGGCGGGGTCGAGGCCAGCAGATAGGGCCCGCGATCCTCTGCCGGGCTGAGCAAGGGCAGGGGGGCCGATGGCGTCAGAACGAGCGTGCCATCGTCGCGCAGATGAAACGGGGGCGGGCCGATGTGGGGCACGCCGTTGGTCTGCGTCTCGGCGCGGTGGGTGGCCGGATCGAGGGCATGGGTGGCGGCAAAGCGCCAGTCGGGGCGGCTGGTGACGAGGATCACCCCGTCGCGGTCGGTCACGAACGTCAGCCCGCCTGCCGCGCGCCATTGCGCCTCCAGCCCGTCGAATTCCAGCTTGACGACGATCACGTTGTTCGCGTTCACGCGCCGCCCGAGATAGAGCCCCGGCTTGCCGCTCACGGTGCCCAGCGCGAACTGCTCGGCCTGTCCCCGGTCGCGCGCCTCGCGGTAATAGGGGCGAAAGCCGTAGTACTGGCCCAGAAAGGTCGTGGGAGAGCGCCAGTTACTGGCGGCCAGCGCCCGCCCGTCCGGGCCGATCAGATAGATGACGGCGGCCCCCGCTTCGCGGGCCATCCGTTCGAGCCGGGCGTTGAGCCGGGCGATGCGTTCGGGGGTGGGCGCGCCGCTGGCCGGGCCATTGGCCGGTTGGGCAACATCGGTCACGTCGCGGTCGTTGGCCAGCGCCTCGGGCAGCAGGCGCAGGCGGGCAACTTCGCTGTCGGCCAGGGCCTGTCGCAGCCGGGCATCGGCCAGCGTCTCGTCGGCAAAACGCGCCACGAGCGTTTCGTGGAGGAGCGCCCCTGCAACCGGCGCGGCCAGAGCCCCGGCGGCGAGCGCGGCCAACGCCCACCCGGCCAGTGCCCGCCGCTGGCGCAGACGCAGCGCGAGCCGCTCGATCAACGGCCTTGGGTCGGGAAGGGGCGGAGGGCTCACCGGCCCTGCCATAGGATAAGCCGCGCCTGCGCGCAAACACAGGGGGGAGGGCGCAGCGAACCTTGCAGGACGGCCCCCGATGGCCCCCCCGATGGAACCCCTAGTGAAGGTTAACGCGCGATTGGGGGGCGCGTGCGATTGGTCTCAATCAATGGCAAAATCATGTTTACGCAAGCCGCCCGTTGCCCGGCCGTCCCACGGCCAACGAGCCTGTACAGGAGAGGCTGCGCGGTGCTCACAGTGCTGATCTTCATCCTGACACTGGCGCTGGCCCTGACCGGCGCCATCGGCGCGGGCATGGCCTTGCGCCGTGACCTGGCGCGTGTTTCGCTTTCGGGCGTGCTGGGGGCCGGGGTCATGGCGGCGCGGCGCCGGATACTGGCTGCGCGCGAGCGTGATCTGGCGCTGATGGTGCGGGGGCTGTCCGATTGCGTATTGGTCATGCTCACGTTCGAGGGGCGGGTGGCAAGCTGGAATGCCGGGGCCCGGCGCATCGAGGGCTATGACGACGAGGAGGCGCTCGGCATGGCGCTGGCGCGGTTCTATCGCCTCGAAGACCGGGCCGAACGCCTGCCCCAGCGCGTGCTGACGATGGCGCGCACCACCGGGCACTATTTCGGCGAGGGCTATCGCCTGCGCCGCGATGGCACGACATACTGGGCCCATGTCTCGGTCGAGCGCATCCTCGATGCGAGGGGCCATGTCATCGGCTTTGCCAGCATCGTGCGCGACATGACCCGCTTCAAGGCCGATCAGGAACGCCTCGCGGCGCAGTGCGCCCGGCGTGATGACGCGCTCGAAGGCATGCATCAGGGGCTCGCCCTGTTCGATGACCAGGGCAGGCTCGTGTTCAGCAATGCCCGCCTCGCGCAGATGTGGGGGCTTCCCGCCGATGCCTTCGTGCCGGGCATGGCAATGGCCGAAACCCTTGCCCGGTTCGCGCAAGGGCGCCCGATCGACAGGACTATCGGCGGGACCATCGGCGGGGGACACGATAAGGCGCAGGCTCGCGAAGACCGGTTGCGCCATGCGCTCGCCACGCGCGAAGGCGTCCCTTGCGTGCTCGAATGGAGCCCGGATTTCGTGGTCAGCGTGGCCAGTCGCCCACTGGCGGAAGGCGGCTGGGTTTCCACGTTCGAGGACATCACCCTGCGCCACCGCGCACAGGCGCGCATGGCCTGGCTGGTCGGCCACGATGCGCTCACCGGCTTGCCCAACCGGCGCGATTTCGTCGACTGGTGCGCTGCCCGTCTGGCCTACCCGGAGAGGGGCACGCAGGAAACCGGCACGCGGCTGGCGCTGGTCCGTATCGATCTCGTCCGCTTCCGTCAGGTCCACGAGCGGCGCGGACAGGGGGTGGCCGAAGCCCTGCTCGTGGTGGTGGCCCAGCGGCTGCGTCAGGCCTGTGGACGGGCGGGGCGCGAATGCGTGGCCCGGCTCGACCGCGACCAGTTCGTCGTTGCTGCGCTGATCGATGATGGGGAGGAGGCCCTGGGTGTCCTTCTCGGGCAGCTTCAGGGGTGCTTTGTCGCGCCTTTCGCGCTCGATGGCCAGATGCTGGCCCAGCAGGCCCGCTTCGGTGTCTCGGTGAGCCCGGCCGACGGCACCGATGTCGATACCCTGCTCGGCAATACCGAACTGGCGATCGACCGCGCCAAGGCCAGCTTTGGCGAGGCGGTCTGCCATTTCTGTCCCGACATGGACGAAGTGGCGCGGCGCCAGCGGCGCATCGCGACCGACTTGCGCCATGCGGTCGAGCGCGGCGAACTCCACTTGCTCTACCAGCCCCAGCATGCCCTCGAAGGCGGCACGCTGCTCGGCTACGAGGCGCTCGTGCGCTGGATCCATCCCGAATACGGGCTGATCAGCCCGGTCGATTTCATCCCCATGGCCGAACAGTCGGGCGACATCTTCGCCATTGGCGAATGGGTGCTGAACGAGGCCGCAAGGGCCGCCGCGCAGTGGGACGATGACCTCAAGATCGCGGTCAATCTCTCGCCCGTCCAGCTTCAGCAGGAAGGGCTGGTGCAGATGATCACCGGCATCCTGATCGACAGCGGCCTGCCCGCCCGGCGGCTGGAACTGGAAATCACCGAAGGCGCGATCATCGCCGACCGCACCCACGCGCTCCATGTGCTGCGCCAGATCAAGGCGCTGGGCATTTCCATCGCGCTCGACGATTTCGGGACCGGCTATTCCTCGCTCGACACGCTCGGCACTTTTCCGATCGACAAGATCAAGATCGACAAGTCGTTCCTGCTGCGATCAGCCGGCAATGTCCAGGCGGCCACGATCCTGCGCGCGGTCCTCGCGCTCGGGCGCAGCCTCGACATTCCGGTTCTGGCCGAAGGGGTCGAGACCCGCGCCCACCTCGACCTCCTGCGCGACGAAGGCTGCGCCGAAGGGCAGGGCTACCTGTTCGGCCGCCCCGCGCCGCTCGACGACAACGGGCGCCAGATGGCGCAGGCCTGAAAGGGGGCCTGAAAGGGACGCCAAGGAGGGCCGGGTGGCTCAGGCGGTCAGGATGGCCAGCGTCTTTTCGCTGTAGCGCTCCTGCGCCGGGTCGAAGTCGGCAAAGACGTGGAGCGGCTCGGACGTCAGCACGATGTCGCGAAGCCCCGAGAGCCGGTAGGTGCCCAGCTTTTCTTCCGCCGGGGCCACCCCGTCGCGCTCGTAGACCACGGCATCGACATGGGGCGCGCCGTGGCGCTCGAACAGGACATGGGGCGCGAGGGTGACTGCCCCGCGATTGTACACCGCGCGCACGCACAGCTTGTTGGCGATGGCAAAGCTCAGGATGTGCACCGACTGGACCAGATCGGGCGCACCGTCCGCAGGGATGGTTTGATTCTGCTGCATCGCAGCATGATAAGGCACTTCCTGCCCTGTCGGCAAGACGCCCGCTGGCCCCTTGGACGCTTTGTCCGCCCAAGACCGGGCCAAGACCCGGCCAAGACCGGGGCGGTTGACAGCGCGCGCCGGACATGTCCGCCGCGCGCTGTCGAAAAGGACCTGAAATCAGGCCGATGCCTGGGCGATATAGGCGTCGATGCACTGGTCGAGCACGGGCAGCGGCATCGCGCCGGGCAGCAGGCCCGCATCGTGGAACAGGCGGATGTCGAAGCGCGAGCCCAGCGCGGTGCGCGCCTTGTCGCGCAGGCGCAGCCAGTCGAGCTTGCCCAGCATGTAGCTGCACGCCTGGCCCGGCCAGACGCAGTAGCGTTCGACTTCGGTGATCGCCATCGTCTCGGGGTCGCCGATGGTGTCGGTGTAGAACTTCACCGCCTGCTCGCGGCTCCAGCCCTTGGCATGCATGCCGCTGTCGACGACCAGACGGACACCCCGGAAGATGCTGTCGTGAAGCTGGCCGACATGGCCGAGCGGATCGTCCTTGTAGACGCCCATTTCGACCGCCAGTTGCTCGGCATAGAGCGCCCAGCCTTCGCCATAGCCCGAAAAGAACTGGATCTTGCGCAGCGTGGGCAGGCCGGCTTCCTGTGCCAGCGAGAGCTGGAGGTGATGGCCGGGGATGCCCTCGTGATAGGTCAGCGTGGGCAGGGTCCAGCTCGGCACTTCGGCGGTGTCGCGCAAGTTGATGTAATAGGCACCCGGACGCGCGCCGTCGAGCGAGCCGTTCATGTAATAGCCGCCCGGCGCGCCCGCTTCGGTGGCCTTGGGCACGCGGCGGATGGCCAGCGGGGTCTTGGGCAGGGTGTGGAAGTATTCGGGCAGGCGCGCCTGCATCGCCACGACCTGCTTGTTGAGGTCGGCGAGGAGCTTGTCCTTGCCTTCGTCGGTATTGGGATAGCGGAACTTGGGATCGTCGTAGAGCGCGCGCAGGCGCTGGCCGACGGTGCCCTTGGTATAGCCCTGGGCCTTGAGGATTTCATCGGCCTGCGCGCTCTGCTGGGCGATCAGTTCGAGCCCGATGCGGTGGATTTCCTCAGGGTCCATGTCGCTGGTGGTATAGTTGCGCAGCGAGATCCGGTAGAGTTCCTCGCCCTTGGGCAGGCGGGCGACCCCGGCGGTGTGGACCGCATGGGGCAGCAGGCCTTCGAGCAGGGTGATCTGGCGGTCGAGCGCGGGCAGGACGCGCGCGGTGCAGGCCGCCTGTGCCCGCTCGCCCCAGTTCCCGGCAATGCCCTTGGCCGCCGTGCGGCGCACGAGCGAGGCCACGAGGTTGGAGGAAGCCACCGGCGTGTCGCGCAGCGCCTTGAGCTGGATCAGCGCCTTGGCCAGCACGAAATCGGGCGGGATCACGCCTTGCGCGCTGTCGTGGCGGACGGCCTCGCTGTCCTGGTCGATGGCCGTGGCAAAGCCATCGAGGCGGGCCAGATAGGCCTGGGCATCGGCGCCCGTCTCGATGGTGTGCTGGCTGTCGAGGAAATCGGGGATCGACTGGTAGCAGCCGGTCAGCTGGCTGACCACATAGGGCGTGCCCAGGGTGCTGAAGGTGCGGTTCAACTCGTCGGCCACTTCGACCGAGAAGAGGATGCTGGCGTGGTTCCAGCGGTTGTTGCCGGTCAGCCGGGTGGTGTCGATCTTGCGCAGCGCGGCCAGATCGCGGGCGTTGCGGGTCTTGGCCTCGTTCCAGGCGGCCTGCGAGCGATCATCGAGGTGATACTTCGCATTCGCGCGCTTGCCGGTGTCGACGCCGAGCGCCGTGGCCATCTCGGGCGAATGATCGAGCATCTCGCCCATCATCGTTTCGAACAGCGCGGCCAGCCGGACATCCTCGGGGCTTCCGGTGCCAGCAACACCCGCCGGGGCAGGGACTGCCGGGGCCGGGGAGGCAGCGCGGGCCATGCCCAGCGAGGAAAGGGCGGCAAGTCCGGCGCTGGCGGTTCCAGCCTTGAGTCCGGTCTTGAGCAAGTGGCGACGATCCATCGGCAAATCCAGTATCGGCATGGCCGCCCGGCGCCCGCTCGGCGCGCTGGCGGCCCTCTTGGGGAAGCAACCGTCCTTGCGTGAAAGGACGGCTTGCCCAAGGGGATAGGCGATGGTTGCGCGTGAAAGCAAATGCGCTGGTCGATGGCATCATGGCGTTGGTCGGAGGGCACTTGCCGATCAGGCCCGCCCCGCACGGGGCCGCCGGAGCCTGAAAATCAGCCCCGTCCCGCGCGTGGCGCATGAGGACGGGGCAAGAGGGGACGGGGCAGGGAGAAGCGTAAAACGAGATCAGAGGTGGGCGCGCAGGCGGGGCGAACCTTCGCGGTGGGCGCGGCGGCGCAGGCCATGGGCGGCCAGACAGGCCACGAAGACCCCCAGGCTGAGCACCACCTGCAAGCGCTGGTCGGGCATCAGGGCCATCATCACCAGCACCGCCATGATCCCCCCGACGGCGGCATAAGACACCGCCGGGAAGGCCCAGACCTTCACGCTCAGGCGTTCGCCGGTCGCCTCGATCCGGCGGCGCAGCGCGATCTGGCTGAGCGAGATCAGCAGGTAGACCGACAGGATCGTCGCGCCCGAGGATTGCAGCAGGAACGTGAACACCCCGTCGGGCGAGATGATCGAGGTCAGCACGACGACGAACCCGGCCACCCCCGACAGGACGATCCCCAGCGCGGGCACCTGCCGGGCCGAGACGCGCCCGAAAGCGGCGGGCGCATCGCCACGATGGGCCATTTCGAAGAGCATGCGCGAGGTCACGTAGATCGCCGAATTGAGGCACGAGATGATCGCGGTGAAAATCACCGCGCCAATGATCGCCTGCGCGCCGGGCACCTTGATCAGCGAGAGCGCGTCCACGAACGGCGATTGCCCCGAGACCACCTGATCCCACGGCAGGATCGCGAGGATCACGCTGATCGAGCCGAGATAGAAGACCATGATGCGCAAGGTCACCGTGCGCGCGGCGCGCACGATGTTGCGGGCCGGATCGGCGGTCTCGACCGCCGCGATGGTGGCCACTTCGGAGCCCATCATCGAGAAGATCACCACCGGAATGGCGGTGAAGACGGTGCCGATCCCGGTCGGGAAGGCGCCGCCATGGGCGCTGAACGTCGCCGCGATCCGGGCCAGGCCGGGGCCACAGCCGAACAGGTAGCCAAGGCCCAGCGCCATGAACCCGAGGATCGTGAGCACCTTGAGCGAGGCGAACCAGAACTCGAACTCGCCATAGGTCTTGACCGAGAGCAGGTTGACCATGGTCATCGTCCCGATCAGCAGCGCGGCGAGCGCCCACATCGGCAGCGGGATGAACGGCGTGAGCATCTGTGCCCCGGCAATCGCCTCGACCGCGATGGTGATGACCCAGAAATAGTAATAGAGCCAGGCCGTGCTGAAGCCCGCCCAGGGCCCCAGACCCAGCGCGGCATAGCCCGTGAACGAGCCCACGCCCGGCCGCGCCATCGCCATTTCGCCCAGCATGCGCATGATCACGAAGACCAGCGTGCCGCACAGCGCATATGTGAGCATGACGGCAGGCCCGGCGATGTGGATCGCCGCGCTCGACCCCACGAAGATGCCGGCCCCGATGATCCCGCCGATCGAGATCATGGTGACATGGCGCGGCTTGAGCGAATGGGCCAGCGCGCCGCTATCGGCGGAGGGTGGAGGGGGAGGGGCCATGGGCAGAAAACTCGCTTTCCTGGAGAGGGCTTTGCCGGGCCACGTCACCCGGCGCCGCGGATCGATCAGACAGGCGTGAAGAGGCTGGCGGGTGTGAAGGGGAAGGAGGGCGTGAACCGGCAGGCTGGCGTGAACCGGGATGCTGGTAACGATACAGGGCGGAAGGAAGGCTGTGTCATGCCGGGTCCGTCTTTGCCGAAGTGTGTGCCTGCAAGTTTGATCACAGATCGACCTGCCTCGCAACTGCCTGCACGGGGGTGCAAAAAAAGAAAGGGGCCCGAAGCGCTTCTGGCGCCACGGGCCCCTGGAGGACCATTCCGGCCTACTTGCCGAAGTTGATCCGGGCGCTCAGGCCCCAGGTCCGGGGCTTGGCGAAGACGCTGAGCGCATCGCCCCAATAGAGCGAACCGTCGAACGCATACGTGCGATAGGCCCGGTTGAAGATGTTGTTGACGAAGAACGCCAGTTCGAGGTTCTTGCCGGCAGGGATCACACCGATGCGGGCGTTCTCGACGTGGTAGGCGCCTTCGCGCTCGACCGGCGCGCACAGCACCGAGAAGCAGAAGCCCCCCGAGTACATCGCATCACCCTGGATCGAGACCTGCGCATCGCCCACGTTGAATTCGTAGCGGGCCAGCGCATTGGCCGAGAAGCCGGGCGCCTGGGGCAGGTCGTGGTTCACCACGGTGAGCCCGTCGGGCAGCATCACGCCCTTGACCTTGCTGTCCTGAACCGCGCCTGAGGCCTGGAGCGTCAAGCCGCGGATCGGGTGGGCGGTCACTTCGGCCTCGATGCCCTTGATCGTGGCGGGCAGGTTGCGCACGAGCTGGGTATAGCCGACCTGCACATAGGCCTGATAGTTCTGGTAGTCGTAATAGAACGCCGCGAGGTTGAACTGGACCTTCGGACCGATCTTGGTCTTCAGGCCGATTTCATAGTCGTTGAGCGTTTCGGGCCGATAGGCGATGTTGTTGATCGTGTCGGTCAGCGCCTGGCCCGCATAGGGCGTGCCGGTCGAGAAGGTGAACCCGCCCGACTTCGAACCACGGTTGTAGCTGGCATAGAGCAGCGTGTCGGGGCCCGGCTTGTAGTCGAGTTCGGCGCGAACGGTCACGCCGTCGAAGCTGGGACGGGCCGCCGAAGGGGTGGCGGTGATGTCGGCGGCATTGGCAGCGCCGGTGGGATCATAGAAGCCCATTCCGCTCGGACCATAGTTGATCGACAGGCCCGAGATCGATTCCACGCCGTTGTACCAGCCCAGCTTGCTGTCGTGCCAGTAGCGCGCGCCCACGATCAGCTTCCAGTGGTCGTCGAACTTGAATTCGTCCTGCGCGAAGAACGCATAGGACTTGGTGCGCTGGTAGAAGCGGACCGAGGGGTCGTACTGGTCGAAGGGGGTTGCGTACTTGGCGCCATAGCTGCCGGTCAGCAACATGCCGAACCCGCCGAACGTCAGGTAGTTCTTGCCGAACTTGGTGGCCGCGCGCAGTTCCTGGGTGATCTGCTGGGTGCGCGCGCTCTGGGTGAACACGGTGCCCGGTGCATAGCAGGTCAGCGCCGGGGCATTGCTGCACGAACCGGTGGTGTAGGGGGCGAGCGCCTGACCTTCGACATAGGGCAGGCTGGGCGCGCCGTCGTCGGACTCGGTATAGTACTTGGCCAGGTTCTGGTAGTCGGTGACCGAGGTCACGTCGAAGATGCCCAGCCTGGCTTCGAGGCGCAGCGTGGCGGCGAACAGCTTGCGGTTCACATAGTTTTCGCCCGAGCTGTAGGTGCGCCACGGATTGCCGCCCTGGCTGGCCGCGATGGCCGGGTTGGCATAGCCATTGGCCGACGAGCCGGGCGTGCCGCCGTTGTACGACGTGCCGCCATAGTTGTTCCAGTACTGGCAGACTTCGCTGGCGCCGAGGAATTCCCCCTGCAACTGCGCGTTGGGGCAGGCGGGCATGAACGAGTAGACGCCGGCCTGCCGTTCGTGGTCGGCCTCGCTGTAGCGCACGGTCAGGCGCGCGCGGAAATCGCTGGTCGGATCCCACTGGAGGATGCCGCGCAGGGCCCAGTGGTTGTTGGCGCCCAGATCCTTGGCGCCGGGCATCAGGTTCTTGATGTAGCCGGAATCGCGGTCGTAGATGCCCGACACGCGCGCGGTCAGGGTGTTGGTCAGCCCGCCCGAGATCGCGCCTTCGACGATCGACTGGTTGTAGCTGCCGGTCTGGGCCTGAAGATAGCCGTCCAGATCGTGGGTCGGCTGGTTCGAGATGAACTGTACCGCGCCGCCCGTGGCGTTGCGGCCGAACAGTGTGCCCTGCGGCCCGCGCAGCGCTTCGGTGCGTGCAAGGTCGAAGATCGGGAAGCTGGCGGTCGAGATCGAGGCCGCGTAGCTGTCGTCCTGATAGACGGCGACGGGCGGCTCCTGCTGGTCGCCATAGTCGTTCTGCGACACGCCGCGGATGTTGAACACCACCTGGCTGGAGCCATAGGAGTTGAACTTGAGGTTGGGGATCGCGCGAACGATGTCGGTCGCGTTGGTGATCGCCAGCGTCTTGAGGTCCTTGGCCGAAAGCACCGAGACCGCGATGCCCACGTCATTGAGCTTCTGTTCGCGGCGCTGTGCGGTCACGACGATGTCGGTCGTTCCGGTATCGACGGGGGGCGTGGCCTGCGCCGTCGCGGTGGCCTCGGTCTGGGCCGGGGCGGCAGTCTGGGCAAGGGCCAGGCCGGGCTCGAGCGCCGGAACGGCAATCAGCGCGGCGCCGGCCAGCATGGCGGCGTGGCGCTGGCGGAGCATCGGGCGCTGGCGCGCCGTTGCGGCACCTGCGAACGGAAAATCGACGGCCTGATCCAGATCAAGGCCTCCTTGAAGCGGCTTGTGCATTACAGCTTCCCTCTAAGCTGGCCTCACGTTTTCGGAGGCTCTCACCCTGTGCACAAATGGTGCATCAGGATTGGATTTGCGGCAAGAACGCTGTGACTGTCGCTGCGCAGCATGAATAGCTTGCAAAAGAGATTTTCGGAAAATTCAAGTTGCTGAATCTACGTCATAAAAATGACTTTTTTAGGTTCTCTTGTAAATAAAGCCTGCTTACGACTTGCATTAACCTGACTAATATCAGGCAGTTCTGGCGCGCGATGTGGCCTGCGCGCCATGGATTGTCGGGACAATGATCGGGAGTCTCGGGTTATTGCGGGGGCATTGGTGAATGCTGCAATCGTTCAGACCATCCTCTTTCTAATCTCTATCATTAGTTTGATGAATGCTGCGGTAGCGTGATTGCTACCGGGCCCGGTGTGGCATAGCGCTAGGGTCACAGGCAGCGACAAGAAGCTGAGGCAAGACATGAAGACGACGGCACGGGTTGTGGTTATTGGTGGCGGCGTGGTGGGCGTCAGCACGTTGTACCACTTGGCCAAGATGGGATGGACCGACGTTGCGCTCATCGAGCGCAAGGAATTGACCTCGGGGTCGACCTGGCATGCTGCCGGTCTTCTGCCGCTGTTCAACTTGTCCTATTCGGTGGGCAAGCTGCACCAGTACTCGGTGGATCTCTATCCCAGTCTGGAAGCGGAAACCGAACTCAACGTCGGTTTCTCGCGGGTTTCGAACATCCGCCTTGCCAACAGCAAGGACCGCATGGACGAATACCGCTATTACGCCGGTGTCGCCAAGACGATCGGCGTCGAGGTGAACTTCCTTTCGCCCGAACAGGTCGAGGAAATCTGGCCGCTGGCGCAGATGGACGGCGTGCTCGGCGCGATCCAGCATCCGACCGACGGCTATATCCAGCCCGCCGACCTGACCCAGGCGCTCGCCAAGGGGGCCCGTCAGCGCGGTGCGACGATCTACCGCAACACGACCGTGACCGGCATCACCCAGAAGCCGAACGGCGAATGGGTCGTCTCGACCGACCAGGGTGACATCACCTGCGAACACGTCGTCTCGGCGACCGGCAGCTTTGCCCGCCAGACCGGTGCGATGGTTGGCCTCGATGTTCCGGTGATCCCGGTCGAGCACCAGTACATCGTGACCGAACAGCATCCCGCGATCATGGAGCGCAAGGCCAAGGGCCTGCCCGAAATGGGCGTGCTGCGCGAGAGCGACTCCAGCTGGTACATGCGCGAGGAAGCCGGTGGCCTGCTGCTCGGGCCCTACGAAATCGGCGCTCCGGCGTGCTACCTCAAGGGCCCGGCGGCCAACAGCGAATACGAGCTGTTCCCCGACGCCCTCGACCGTCTCGAACCCTATATCCTCTCGGCCATCGAGCGCGTTCCCGCGTTTGCCGAAGTGGGTCTCAAGAAGGTCTACAACGGCGCCATCGCCTATACCCCCGATGGTTCACCGATCGTCGGCCCGGCGCCGGGTCGCAAGAACTTCTGGCTCAACGAAGGTCACAGCTTCGGCATCACCGCCGCTGGCGGCGCAGGCTGGCAGCTGGCGCACTGGATCGTGGGCGGCGAGCCGACCATCGACATGATGGGCGTCGATCCGCGTCGCTTCGGGGACTTTGCCGGTGAAGGCTATCTCGTCGAAAAGAACGAGGAAGCCTATGCCAAGGTGTTCTCGATCCACTACCCGGACGAAGAACGCGAAGCCGCCCGCCCGCTGCGCCAGACCCCGTGCTACGACCGCATGAAGAAGCTGGGTGCGGTGTTCGGCAGCGTGTTCGGCTGGGAACGTCCCAACTGGTTCGCCCCCGAAGGCTACGAACTGACCGAGGACGATCTCGAAAAGCCCGAGACCATCCTCAATCACAACCACCCCGACGTGCCGGGCGAGCCGATCCGCGAACGCTGGTCGTTCCGTCGCTCCAACTATTTCGAGCACGTGGGCGCCGAATGCCGCCATGTGACGCAAAAGGTCGGCATCCAGGACATGAGTGCCTTTGCCAAGTGCATGATTTCGGGCCCCGGCGCGGAAGAATGGCTGGGCAAGCTGCTCTCGAACGCGGTGCCCAAGAAGATCGGCCGCGTTTCGCTCTCCTACCTGCTGACCCCGGCTGGCGGCGTGCGCAGCGAATTCACGGTCTACAAGAAGGGCCCGCAGAGCTACTATCTGGTTTCGGCCGGTGCTCTGGAAACCCACGACCACGACTACCTGCGCAAGGCCCTGCCGGCCGACGGTTCGGTGTGCTTCGAGCGTCTGACCACGGCCATGGGCGTTCTCGTCCTGGCAGGTCCGCGTGCTCGTGACGTGCTGGCCAAGGTCACCCGCACCGATCTGTCCAACGAGGCGTTCCCCTGGCTGACCGGCCAGCGCATCTCGGTGGGCGCAGCCCCCTGCGACGCCCTGCGCGTCAACTTCATCGGCGAACTGGGCTGGGAATTCCACCACCCGATCGAGATGCAGAACTACATCTTCGACAAGCTGATGGCAGCGGGCGCGGAATTCGACATCAAGCCCTTCGGCATCCGGGCGATGACGTCGATGGCGCTGGAAAAGAGCTACAAGCTCATCCCGCGCGAACTTTCGGTCGAATACAATGCCCTGGAATCCGGGCTCGACCGTTTCATCTCCATGAAGAAGCCGGACTTCGTTGGCCGTGACGGGCTGCTGGCGAAGAAGGAAGCCGGTCTTTCGTGGAACCTCGTTACCCTCGAAGTCCTGGGCGTTACCGATGCCGATGCCCGTGGCTCCGAAGCAATCTATCGTGATGGACAACTTGTTGGCCGCGCCACCTCGGGGGGTTATGGTTGGCGCACCGGTAAGTCGCTGGCGCTCGCGATGATTGCACCCGAACACGCAACCCTGGGCACTGAACTGGAAATTTCCATTCTCGGTTCGATGTTCAAGGCCGTGGTGATCCCAGACTCGCCCTTCGACCCCGAAAACCTTGCATTGCGGAGCTAGTTCCCATGCGTACCTTCGATTCGATTGCCGATCTGCTCAACCAGGATCGTCCCGGTTACACCCTTCCTCAGGGGCTCTACACGAGCGAAGAGGCGTTCAAGTTCGACACCGAGGTCATGCTCAAGTCGGTCTGGCTCTATGCCTGCACCGTGGCCCACGTGAAGAATCCGGGCGACTACTTCGTGTTCGACATGGCCGACAACTCGGTGATCATCCTGCGTGGCAAGGACGGGCAGATCCGTGCTTTCTACAACACCTGCACGCACCGCGGCGCCAAGCTGTGTGACGCGCAGAAGGGATCGATGCCCCGCGTGATGTGCCCTTATCACTTCTGGACCTTCGGGCTCGACGGCAAGCTGATCGCCGCCCGCGGGATGCCCGAAGGCTTCGACAAGGGCGCCAACGGTCTTCGCGAAGTGGCCATCGAGAATCTCGGCGGCCTGCTGTTCATCTGTTTTGCCGACAATCCCCCGCCGATCGACCGCGCCAAGGCCGACATCAGCGAGGCGATTGCCATGTACGACATGAGCAAGCTCAAGGTCGCCGCGCAGGAAGAACTCATCGACCAGGCCAACTGGAAGCTGGTCATGGAAAACAACCGTGAGTGCTACCACTGCGAGAGCAACCACCCCGAACTGCTCAATTCGCTGAGCGGCGAGGGCTTCGGCAAGGGCAACCCCGAGGACGGCGTGGCCGGTTCGCACGAGGCGGTCGATGCCGAGCGCAAGCACTGGCAGGAGATGGGGATCTGGCGCGACCTGATCGAATTCCCCGACAACTGGTGGCACCGCGTCGCCCGTCTGGGTCTGGCCCATGGCGCGCTCTCGCAGACGATCGACGGACAGCCCGCTTCCAAGAAGCTGATCTGGCCCTTCGACCATGCCGAGCCGACCAGCATTTCGGTCTGGACGCACCCCAATTCGTGGCACCACTTCTGCTGTGATCACGTCATCACCTTCTCGGTGATGCCGCTCTCGGCAGGCCAGACCCTCGTTCGCACTTCGTGGCTGGTTCACGAAGATGCGGTCGAAGGCGAAGACTACACGGTTGAAAACCTTACCAAGGTATGGAAGGCCACCAACCGTCAGGATCGCAAGCTGGCTGAACTCAACCACGCCGGCATCGCCACCGACGGTTATCGTCAGGGGCAGTACGCCCTTGAGGAAAACCTCGTCGATGCCTTCAAGACCTTTTACGTCGAGCGGGGCAAGGCCGCGCTCGAAGCTGCGGGATAAGGCCCCATGATGCGCTTTTCCGGGTTGAATCTGATTGCCCAGGCCTTCAACGGCCACCAGTCGTGGCCGGAGCACTGGCCCGACAAGGCTCCCAAGCCTGCCTACGATGTGATCATCGTGGGCGCCGGTGGCCATGGTCTGGGTGCTGCCTACTATCTGGCCAGCAAGTATGGCGTGCGCAATGTCGCCGTCATCGAGAAGGGCTGGCTGGGCGGCGGCAACACGGGCCGCAACACCACGATCATCCGCTCGAACTACCTCTACGATGAAAGCGCCCACCTCTACGACCACTCGGTCAAGCTGTGGGACGGGTTGAGCCAGGAGCTCAACTACAACGTGATGTATTCGAAGCGGGGCGTGCTGATGCTCGCGCACAACGTGCACGACATTCAGAGCTTCAAGCGGCACATCCACGCCAATCGCCTGAACGGCGTGGACAATGAATGGCTCACCCCGGAAGAGTGTCAGGCCTATTGCCCGCCGCTCGACATTTCCCCCAATGCGCGCCACCCCGTTCTGGGGGGCGCGCTCCAGCGTCGCGGCGGCATCGCCCGCCACGACAGCGTCGCCTGGGGCTTTGCCCGCAAGGCGAGCGCGCTGGGCGTCGACATCATCCAGAACTGCGCTGTCACCGGCATTCGCCGGGGCCCTGACGGCGCGGTTCTGGGGGTGGAGACCGAACGCGGCTTCATCGGCGCCAGGAAGATCGGCGTTTCGGCGGCCGGCAACACCTCGGTCGTCATGAAGATGGCCGATCTCCAGTTCCCGCTTGAAAGCTATCCGCTTCAGGCGCTGGTGTCCGAGCCGGTCAAGCCGATCGTGCCTTGCGTGGTCATGTCGAACACCGTCCACGCCTATGTCAGCCAGTCCGACAAGGGCGAGCTGGTGATCGGCGCGGGCACCGACCAGTACACCTCCTATTCGCAGCGCGGCGCGCTCCACATCATCGAGCACACGCTGGCCGCCATCTGCGAGATCTTCCCGATCTTCACGCGCATGCGCATGCTGCGCAGCTGGGGCGGGATCGTCGACGTCACCCCCGATCGCTCGCCGATCCTGGGCAAGACGCCGGTTCCGGGGCTCTATGTGAACTGCGGCTGGGGCACCGGCGGGTTCAAGGCAACGCCGGGCGCGGCCGATCTTCTGGCCTATACCATCGCCCACGATGCCCCCCATGCGATCAACGCACCTTTCACGCTCGACCGGTTCCGCCGCGGGCTGATGATCGACGAGGCCGCCGCCGCGGCCGTGGCGCACTGATCCCGTCGTCCCCACGCGCATTCCAGGAAGCAAACGGCCATGTTGCTGATCCACTGCCCTTATTGCGAGGAAGACCGCCCCGAGGTGGAATTCGTCTATGGCGGCGAAGCGCATATCGCGCGCCCGCTTGATCCCTCGGGCCTCACCGACGAGGAATGGGAGCAATACCTCTACATCCGTCGCAATCCGCGCGGTCGCCATCACGAGCGCTGGCGCCACACCCACGGGTGCGGGCGCTTCTTCAACGCCGTGCGCGACACCGTGAGCGACATCTTCGAACAAACCTACAAGGCGGGAGAACCGCGTCGATGACCGGCTATCGTCTGAAATCGGGGGGCCGGGTCAACCGCGCCGCCCCGCTCGACTTCACCTTCGACGGGCGCCTCTATCGCGGCTTTGCCGGTGACAGCCTGGCCTCCGCGCTGGTCGCGGGCGGCGTCACCGTGTTCGGGCGCTCGTTCAAGTATCACCGTCCGCGCGGCCTGCTGGCCACGGGCGTGGAAGAACCCAACGCGCTGGTCACTCTCGATCGCGGCCCGGCGCGCAAGACGCCGAACCTGCGCGCGCCTTCGGTGCCGCTCTACGAAGGCCTTGCCGCCAACAGCCAGAACCGCTTCCCCTGTCTCAAGTTCGACATGGGCGCGATGAACGACCGCCTCGGCGCGTTCTTCCCGGCGGGCTTCTACAACAAGACCTTCATGTGGCCGCGTTCGGCCTGGGAAAAGGTCTATGAACCGGCGATCCGCCGCATGGCGGGCCTGGGCGAAAGCCCGGTCGAGCGTGACCCCGACCACTACGACGCGACCTATGCGCACTGTGAAGTGCTGGTCGTGGGCGGCGGTCTGGCCGGTCTCGATGCCGCGCTCGAAGCGGCGGCTGCCGGTGGCCGCGTCATCCTGATCGACGAGCAGGTCGAACTGGGCGGCGGCGCGCTGGCCGACACCACGCTGTGGGGCGAAGTGGCCGACAAGGTCAGGCAGCTCCAGGGCCTGCCCAACGTGCAGGTGCTCACCTCGACCACCGCGTTCGGCTACTATCACCAGAACTTCGTGGGCGCGGTCCAGCAGTTGACCGACCACGTTTCGCCTGCCGCCGCCAAGGGCGCGCGCGAGCGTCTGTGGCGCATCCGCGCGGGCGAAGTGATCCTCGCACAGGGGGCCATCGAACGTCCGCTGGTGTTCGACGGCAACGACGTTCCCGGTGTCATGCTGTCGAGCGCGGGCCGCGCGCTGGCCGTGCGCTATGGCGTGGCCGTGGGCCGCTTGGTGGCGATCATGGCCGTCCACGACAGCGGCTGGCGCGATGCGCTGGCGCTCCATGCGGCGGGCGTGACCATCACCGCGCTGATCGATCTGCGCGACACGGTCGACGAAGACCTTCTGGCCGCCGTCCGCAAGGCGGGCATCGCGGTCTATCTCGGCCATGCGGTGACCGGCGTTTCGGGCCGTCTGGCGGTCAAGGGCGTGACTTTTGCCGCGCGCGGCACGGGCCAGGAACTGCACCTTGCGGCGGACGCGCTGCTGATGGCCGGTGGCTGGACGCCCACGGTCCACCTGTGGAGCCATGCCAAGGGCTCGCTGCGCTGGGACGCGGACTGGGGCGCCTATCTGCCCGATGTTGCCATCGAGAAGTGCCGCGTGGTCGGTGCTGGCGCGGGGGCGTGGTCGATGGGGCAGGGCCTTTCGCTGGGCGTGCTGCCGAGCGGTCGCCCGATCCACAAGATCAAGGCTTTCGTCGACTACCAGAACGACGTGAAGGCGCGCGACATCGATCTGGCCGTGCGCGAAGGCATGCGCTCGATCGAGCACATCAAGCGCTACACCACCAACGGCATGGCGACCGACCAGGGCAAGACCAGCAACCTCAACGGGTTGCAGATCGCCTCGGGCAGCCTGTCGAAGCCGGTGACCGACATCGGCCTGACCACCTTCCGCCCGCCCTACACGCCCCAGACCTTTGGCGCGCTGATGGGCCACCACAAGGAAAGCCTGTTCCAGCCGATCCGCAAGACAAGCATCGACGGCTGGGCGCAGGAACAGGGCGCGGTTTATGAAAACGTCGCCCAGTGGCGCCGTGCGCGCTATTTCCCCAAGCCGGGCGAGGACATGGACGCGGCCGTGGCGCGCGAATGTCTGGCCGTGCGCAACGCGGTCGGCATCTTCGACGCTTCGACGCTGGGCAAGATCGAGGTCGTCGGCCCCGATGCCGCCGAATTCCTCAACCGCATGTACACCAACCCGTGGAAGGCGCTCCAGCCGGGCCGCTGCCGCTATGGTCTGCTGCTGCGCGAGGATGGCTTCATCACCGACGACGGCGTTTCGGCCCGTCTGGCGCCCGACCGCTTCCACCTGACCACCACCACCGGCGGCGCCGCGCGCGTTCTGGCGATGATGGAAGACTATCTCCAGACCGAGTGGAGCGATCTCGACGTCTGGCTGACCAGCACGAGCGAACAGTGGGCGGTGATCGCGCTTCAGGGCCCCAAGGCCCGCGACGTGATCGCGCCGCTGGTCGAGGGCATCGACCTCTCGCGCGAAGCCTTCCCGCACATGAGCATCCGCGAAGGGACCATCTGCGGGGTTCCCACGCGCCTCTTCCGCGTCAGCTTCACCGGCGAACTGGGCTACGAAATCAACGTGCCCTCGCAATATGGCCGTCAGGTCTGGGAAGCGATCTACGCGGCGGGCAAGGCCCACGGGATCACCCCTTATGGCACCGAGACGATGCACGTCCTGCGCGCCGAAAAGGGCTATATCATCGTGGGTCAGGACACCGACGGCACGCTCACCCCGGATGATGCCGGGCTGGGTTGGGCCGTGGGTGCCAAGAAGCCCGACTTCGTGGGCAAGCGCTCGCTCGCGCGTCCCGCGATGCAGGGTCCGGGCCGCAAGCAGCTCGTCGGCCTCCTGACCGAAGATCCGCAGGAAGTGCTGGAGGAAGGCGCACAGATCGTCGCCGATCCTTCGCAGCCGATCCCGATGACCATGCTGGGCCATGTGACATCCTCGTATCACAGCGCCACGCTGGGTCGCTCGATCGCCATGGCGGCCATCGTCGACGGGCGTTCGCGCGATGGCGAACTGATCCACATCCCCATGGAAGGCCGCACGATCCGCGCCCGGATCACGGCCAGCACCGTTTTCCTCGATCCCGAAGGGAGCCGCCTCGATGTCTGATCCGATCGTGATCGTCCCCATGGCCGTGGCGCCCATCGACCTCGTCGTCGAGGAGCAGGCCGTCACTGCGGCGGGCGCCACGCTCACCGCGCTGCCCCCGGCCAGCCGCTGGTCGCTGCGTGCCCGCACCCCTGAAAAGCTGGCCGAAGTCCTCGGCCAGCCGGTGCCCGCCCGCATCGGCGAAGCGCAAGGCGGCATCGCCTGCATCGGCCCGGACGAATGGTTCGCCGACCTTCCGGCCGGCACCAGCCTGCCTTTGGGCGCGGGCGAGCCGGTCAGCGTGGTCGACGTGTCCTCGCGCGGGGTCGCCTTCGAGGTTGAAGGCGAAAAGGCCGCCTGGGTGATCAGCGCGGGCTGCGCGCTCGACATTGCCAATTTCGCCGTCGGACGGGTTACCCGCACGATGTTCGAAACGGCCGAGATCATCTTGTGGCGCACGGGCGAAACGAGCTTCCGCGTCTTTGCATGGCGCTCGTTCGGCCCCTGGCTGTGGAACGCGCTCAAGGCGGTGGAAGCCTGATCATCGGGCCCACACCGGGCCTGATCGAAACCGAAAAAAGGGGGCGTGGCCGGACGGGCTCACGCCCCCTTTTTGCGTGCCCGCAAGGCAAGGGGGAACCGGCAGGAATTTGCAGGATAAGGGCAGGTTAACGCCGCCCGGGGGGCCATGCTGCGCCTTTATCCGGGGGGCAGGCCTTACGCCGAATTGAGCAGACCTGGTGTTTCATCGTCAGGCAAGGTCCGCGGGGGTGGGCCAACCTCTCGAAGGATCAAGGCCATGGCCAGCTACACCGACGTTTCGCCGGTTTCGACTTATGCGCTGACCAAAAACAAGTATGTGGACTCGCTGCTCTTTGCCAATGCCGCCATGCGCAACAAGTGGAGCGCGCTGGCCGACGGCAAGACGCAGGTGAGCTTCAGCTTTGCATGGGCCAATGGCGCCGACAGCAAGTTTGCCGGAAACTATGGTGCCGAACCGCTGGCCTTCACCCACGGCGCGGTGCCGACCGCCGCGATGCCGCAGATTGCCGATGCCTTTCAGGCCTGGGCCAATGTCGCCAATCTGGCCTTCACGCAAGTCGACGAAACCGGCGCGGGCACCGTGGGCGACATCCGCATCGGCCTCTCCTCGGCGGTGAGCGGGCGGTACTGGGGCTATGCCAGGCTCGCGGGCTATGGCGCGTCGAATACGCATGGCGATATCTGGATCTCGCCCACGTATGGCAGCAGCTCCTATGCGCCGGGCACCTACAATTACATGGCGATCCTGCACGAGATCGGCCATGCGCTGGGCCTCGACCACCCGTTTGAGGGCAACAGGATGCCCTCGGGCTACGACGTGCGCAACTACACGATCATGTCCTACACCGACCCCAAGGGCGTCTGGTGGTTCAACAGTGCGACCGGGCAGGCCGAATACCTGATCAAGGCGCCGATGGTCTACGACATCGCCGCGATCCAGGCGATCTATGGCGCGAACATGGCCTACCACGCCGAGGATACGACCTACACATATTCGCCCAACGCGCCGTTCATCGCCGCGATCTGGGATGGTGGCGGCAACGACACGATCGATCTTCAGGCCTTTTCGAAGGCCTGTGTCGTCAGTCTGCTTGCCGGGACATATTCGACGCTCGGCTTTGATACCACCTCTGGCCTTGCCAACAATCTGGGCATCGCCTTCAACTGCACGATCGAGAACGTGACCGGCGGGGCCGGGGCCGACAAACTGACCGGCAACGAGGGCGCCAATGTCCTGACCGGCGGCGCGGGCGATGATACGCTCACCGGCAATGCGGGGGCCGACAGCCTCTGGGGCGGCGAGGGCAAGGACATTCTCAAGGGCGGCAACGATGCCGACATTCTCGTCGGCGGGGCGGGCAAGGACACGATGACCGGCGGCACCGGGGCCGATCACTTCGTTTTTGCAGCCATTTCCGAGTTTGGCGGGACGACGCTGGCCACGTGCGACGTGATCACCGATTTCAATCACAAGCAGGCCGACCTGATCGACCTTTCGGCCATCGATGCCAATACCGCCAATGGCGCGGGCGACGATGCCTTTGCCTTCATCGGCACGGCGGCCTTCCACCGTGTGGCGGGCGAGTTGCGCTATGCCTCCAGTGGCAGCACGACCATCGTCCAGGGCGATATCAACGGCGATGGCGTGGCCGATTTCTGGCTCGCACTGACGGGGCGGATGGCGCTGGTCCAGGCCGACTTCGTGCTCTGAACGGGGCAGGAGAGGGGAGGGCTATCTCCGGTTTGAATGTTTCGCGCGTCCCGTAACGGCACGCGCGGGGCTAGGATGAAGGCCCCCATTTCCGGTAACAGTCCAAGGTTCTCATGGCGACCTACAACCAGGCCAGTGTCGTCCGGACTTTTTCGTTGACCAGCGACAGCCGGTTCAACGGCTTGATGTTCGCCGATCCGGCCTATCGCAATGCCTGGTCGACGCGCTCTGGCGGCACGACCCAGATCAGCTACAGCTTCATCTGGACGGGCGGCGTCGCCTCGCGCTTTACCAGCACCTATGGCGCTGAGCCGACAGCCGGAACCGCGGTCCCGTCTGCCGCCTATGGCGAGATCGCGCAGGCCTTCCAGCAATGGGCCAATGTCGCCAACATCAGCTTCCGGCAGGTCACCGAAACGTCGGGCGGCACGGTGGGAGACATCCGCATCGGCCTGTCGTCGAGTGTCGACACGGACACCTGGGGCTATGCCAAGATCAGCGCCAACGGGTCTGACAACAGCCATGGCGACATCTGGATCAATCCCACCTGGGGCAACCAGTCCTTCGCGGTCGATACCTACAACTTCGCCGCCATGATGCACGAGATCGGCCATGCGCTGGGGCTGGCCGATCCGTCCTCGGGCAGCGGCCTTGCCATCGGGTACGACCAGCGCAACTACACGATCATGTCCTACAACGACCCTTACGGGGTCTATGTCTACAACGCGACCAGGCAGAACTTCGACTACATCCTGCGCACGCCGATGGTCTACGACATCGCCGCGATCCAGGCGATCTATGGCGCCAACACGAGCTACAACGCGGGCAACACCAAATATGTCTATTCGCCCGACGATCCGTTCTACGCGACGATCTGGGACGCGGGCGGCACCAACACGATCGACTTGCGCGCCTTTACCCAGGCCAGTTTCGTCGATCTCCATCCCGGCGCCTATTCCACGCTCGGCTTCAACGGGGCGGCTGTCTCCAACAATCTGGGCATCGCCTATGGCGTCCATATCGAGACCCTGTTCGGTGGCTCGGGCAGCGACACGCTGGTCGGCGACGACCTGCTCAACCGCATCTATGCCGGCAAGGGCGATGATCGCATCTATGGCTATGGCGGCAACGACCGCCTTTCGGGCGGGCCGGGCAACGACATCATCTCGGGCGGCGATGGCAACGACATGTTTCTGGCGGGCGACGATACCGGGAACGACCGCTATGTCGGCGGGCCGGGCAACGATCTGGTGACATATGCCGGGGCCAAGGCCGGGGTGACGATCAACCTGGCCACGGGCGTGGGCAACGGCACTGCCGCCGGGCTGGGCACGGACACGATCTCGGGCATCGAACGCGCGACGGGCGGCGCCTACAACGACACGGTTATCGGCGATGGCTACGACAATGTCCTCTCGGGCAATGGCGGCAACGACACCATCGACGGAGGCGCGGGCAAGGATACCTTGCGCGGCGGGGTGGGCTTGGACCGGCTCACGGGCGGTGTCGGTGCCGACCGTTTCGTGTTCGAGCGGGTGATCGAATTTGGCGGCACGACCGCGACGACTTGCGACGTGGTCACCGATTTCAGCCATGCCCAGGGCGACACGATCGTCCTCAGCCCCATCGACGCCAATACCCGGACACCCGATGTCGACGATGCCTTCACCTTCATCGGCATCGCCGCCTTTCATGGCGTGGCGGGGGAACTGCGCTATACCGCCAGCGGCGCCAACACGCTCGTTCTGGGCGACGTGAACGGCGATGGCCAGGCCGATTTCGCCCTGCTTCTGCTGGGCGCGATCAGCCTGACCAAAAGCGATTTCGTGCTTTAGAGCCCGACCCAAAAGTCCTGCGGGTCGGTTTGGCGGGTCTTTTGCGCCACCACGGCGTCGGCTGATCGCCACGATGCTTCCAGCATCGCTGGGCTCTCAGCCTTCTTGTGGTGACCCAAAATCCCTCGCCAAACCTCCGCCGCCCGACTTTTGGGTCGGGCTCTTAGGCGCTTCGATCAATCAGGCTCACGCCAAGCTTGCAAATGAAAGCGCTGGGCGCCGTTTGATCCATTCCTCGTCATTCCCGCCTGCACGGGAATGACGAATAAAAACAACAAAATCAGACTGGCCCGATTTCTCAGACTGGCCCGAGTTTTCAGGCAGGCCCAAGTTTTCAGGCAGGAAACGTATCCACCGCCTTGCGGCCAAGGCCGGGATCGTCGGTGAAGAAGGAATCGATGCCGGCGGCGATGAACCGCTGGATCAGTGCCACGCAGGCCGCATCCTGCCGCACGGCGTCGCCACCATTTTGCGGGCCCGTCCCGCGAAAATCGCTGGGCAGGAACATGTTTTCGGGGCGGAACGTCCAGGTCGAAACCTTGAGCCCGGCGGCATGGGCATCACGCACGAGGCTGGTGGGCTTGCCCAGCGGGCCATTGGGCTTGCCGTCCGGGGTGCCGAAGGGAATGATCCCTTGCAGGACGGGCGAAACCCAGTCGGCATAGCGCCGCATCTCGGCAAGGCCTTCGGGCGTGTGCATCTGGGCATACGTCAGGGTGCCGCCGCTCGCCTTCACGTCGGGCGGGGTCACGTCCATCGGTACGGTCAGTTGCAGCAGTTCCAGCTTGGGCCAGGCCCCGATGCGCGGGCGCAGCCACTTGAGGTTGGCCACCTCGAAGCTCTGCACGATGACCGGCGCGTGGGAGAGGTAGTGGCTCGCGCCCACGCGGTCGAGGAAGCGCTGTTCCTGCGGCAGGCCGATCTGCGCGAAATAGGTCGAGTGCTTGATCTCGGGGATCAGGCCGATGGTGCGCCCGCGCGCGGCGGATTCAGCCGCAGCGAAATCGGCGATTTCTTCGAGCGTGAGGAGCTGGAACTGCCCGTCATAGCTGCGGCTTTCCGGGCGCATGGCCCCCAGCCGCTCGACCGCGCGCAGGGTTTTCAGTTCCGCGAGGGTGAAGTCCTCGGTGAACCAGCCGGTCACCTGTTCCCCGTCGATCAGCTTGGTCGTGCGACGGCTGGCGAATTCGGGATGGTCGGCGACATTGGTGGTTTGTGCGATGTTGTTCTCGTGCCGGGCGACGAGGGCGCCGTCCCTGGTCGAGACCAGATCGGGTTCGATGAAATCGGCGCCCTGCTCGATGGCCTTGGCATAAGAGGCCAGCGTATGCTCGGGCCGCAGCGCCGAACAGCCGCGATGGCCGATCACCAGCGGTTTGGGGCGGGGGGGCGCGGAGGGGGCTGGTCTGGCCAGCGCTTCAGAAGCGAGCGAACCCGAACCCAGTGCGCCCAGCGCGGCGAGTGAACCCGCCGCGCTGGTGCCAGCATGGATGAAATTCCTTCTGTCCATAAGGCCGCGCTTCATCCTTACATCCCCACCGCAAAGGTCAGGAACCACTGGCGTGGCGCGATCGGATAGACCGCATAGACCGAGGCAGGCTGGCTGATCGAGACGCTCGATGCGCCGCGCACATCGAACAGGTTGGTCACGTTGAGCGCAATCGAGGCCTTGCGCAAGTGGACCAGATCGGCCGGCAGGTTCACCGCGAGGCGCAAGTTGCTCATGTAGTACGAGCCGACCGCGGCATCGTTGGTGTAGGTGGCAAAACGCTTGCCGATGTACATGCCGGTGAACTGGCCTTCGACCGGGCCATAATGGGCCGAGACGACGGTCTTGTTCATCCACTGCGGGCTGCCGGGAACCTGCTTGCCCGCCGTGGCGAAGGTGGTCGTGCCGTTCGAATAGTCGCTGCCATAGCGCGAGCTGTTGTACGAAACCCCGTCATAGACCGAGATGTACGAGCCAAGGCCCAGCGTCACCGAGGCATCGACGCCATCGGTGGTCACCCCGCCCACGTTGAACAGGCTGGTCGTGCCCCCGGTGATCGAGCTGCCGCCAAGGCCGCCCACGGTCGTGCTCACCGCCAGCAGGCGGTTGGAGAAGTCGACGTGGTAGTAGTTGACCTGTGCATCGAGCGAGGAAATCAGCGAGCCGACAAAGCTGTGGTGGCTGCGCAGGCCCACTTCATAGGTCCACGAGGTCTCGGGCTTGCCGTTGTCGCGGAAGTAGTCGAACGCGGTCTGGCTGCCGACACCCCAGGGCGCCGTGCCGAAGTTGCGCATGTTCTTCTGGATGTTGAAGTAGACCTGCTCGTGGCGGTTGAACGCATACTTGGCGCCGATCGCGGGCAGGAACCAGCGCTGGGTGTCGATGTTGCCCGAAGGCAGGCCGCCGACCATCCCCGAATAGGACCCGGCCACCGGCTGGATCGGATACCAGCCCCTGGCGAAGACGAGGCTCGACTTGATGCCGCCCTCGACGGTCAGCTTGTCGTTGACCTTCCACTGGTCCTGAAGGTGGAGCTGGATGGAATCGGTGCGGTATTCCTGGCTGTACTGGGTGAACAGCGGGTTCTGCTGCCAGTGATAGGGATCGGTCGGGGCGTTGACATCGAGCGCGTACCAGTTGCGCCAGATCGTGCCGCTGTTGTGCTCGTACCAGCCGCCCAGTTCGAGGGTATGGCGCCCGACTTGCGCCTGAAGCGTCGAGACGAGGCCGCCACGGCTGATCCGGTACTGGGTGACGCGGGTGATGTAGCCGCTGCCGCCCGTATCATCGACCAGCTGGTCGCGGGTGTCGTTGGGGAAGTAGGCCCGCGCGACCGAAAGCGACTGGCCCAGCGGCCCGGCCACCACGCCCTGGCCATCGTTGTGATGGTAATAGGCCAGGTTGGTCCAGTGGATGTTGCTGCCCAGGTTCGCCTCGTACTTGAGGTAGCCGAGGTAATCGGTACGCAGCGCCGCCGAGAAATAGTTCAGGTAGTTGCTGCCCTGCGCGGCGGGCGTGTTGCCCTGCGCATCGACATAGGAGAGCGCCTGCGACCAGTTGGGGAACATGAACGGGCGGGTATAGGGCGTATAGGCCTGCGCCGCAGTTGCCGGGCGGGCATAGGTCGTGGTGGCGTCTTCGTTGGGTTCCTGCTTGTCGGAATAGTCGAAGTAGGCCGTGAACTTGCCCGCGTCGTTCTCGTGGACGTATTTGGCATTGACCTGCCAGCCACCCTGACGGCCATTGAAGTCCCACGCGCGGGCCCGCTGGCGGGAGAAGGCGGCATAGGCGCGCGAATTCCCGTCGGCCCCGAAGGCCCCGGTGTCGAGGCGGCCATAAGTGCGCGAGGTGCCATAGCTGCCGACCGTCTGCGAGAGAGCGATGGCACGGGTCTTGGACGGATCGCTCGAGGTCGTTTCGATCGCGCCGCCCAGGTTGTTGAGCGAGGGAACGCCCAGCCCGCCAGCGCCGGTCGCCACGACGACATTGCCGATGTCTTCCGAGATGATCGCGCGCTGGATCGAGATGCCCGAAATCGAGCCATAGCTCAGGTCGCCCAGCGGCAGCCCGTCGAGCGTGTAGCCCAGCTGGTTGATGGCAAAGCCGTGGATGAACAGAGACATGTTCTGCTCGTTGTTGCCCCACGGATCGGCCGTCTGGTACATCACGCCCGGCAGCGTCTGGATCGCGCCCAGCGCCGAGACACCCGGCAGGATCTTCTGGATCTCGGTGCCCGCCAGTTCGGTGGCGGTGCGGGTGGTCTTGCCCACGCTCACCACGATCGGGGTGGTCATCTCGATGCCGCCATCCGCAGCGCTCCTGGTGGCGGCTTCAGGCGCGGGGTTGGGCGCGGCAGGAGCCGCCTCGGCCTCTGCGGCATGGGCCGGCGAGAGGGTCGCAAGGGCCGCCGTGACAAGCGCACCCAAAGAAAGGGAGTGGAGGAGACGGCTCGCGCCCATGGTGTCGGTCCTTGTTGATGCACAGGTCGATGCAAACGATGACATTTGCTGTCGGCGCGGACCGATAGGGATGGTTTGTGACGGCTTGTGGTCGTGAATGTGACTGAAATTCAGGTGCTTGGTCACAAACTGCGCATGTTTGCGCGCGCCCTCTTTCCGCAACGCTACGCAGTTCCAACAGGGGGCGTCTCACGGTTTGTTGGATAGGGCAGGATTAACGCTGTCTGCGATGTCCCTCGGAGATGTGCATGTTTGGATTGCGGAGAGCCTTTGGAAGCCGTTCACGCGAAACGGCAGGGCATGACAACGGGAGTGTCAACCCCGCTCTGGCTCTCGTGCCGCCGCCGTCCGAAGTGCCGGTGGAGGCCGATGCGGCGGGCCTGACGACGCGCGTCGTGCGCAGCGATGGCGCGTTGCGCGGCCTTGGTCAGGAGACTTTCCGCTTCGGCAATCGTGCCGCCGGGCTGGTTCTCGCCTATATTTCGCCGCACGTCGATTTCGAGACGGTCGTGCTGCGCCTGCGCCCCTTGTGCGCGCCCGCGCGCGTGGTGGCGGTGAGCACGGCGGGCGAATTGTGCGGGGGCGATGGGCCCCATGGCGCATCAGGCCCGCTCTATTGCCCCGCCGATGGCAGCTGGGACAGCGTGGTCGTCCAGATTTTCGGCCCCGACATCTTCGAGGCGATCAGCATCCAGTCCGTGCCCCTGGCCAACGAGGACATCCGCGCGGGCGCCCCGCGCAAGACCCAGGCCCAGCGTGTGGCCGAGATTGCCGCCAATCTCGACCGCCTGCCCGTGCCGTTCCCGGTGCGCCATACCGATACCCTCGCGATCACCCTGATCGATGGCCTGTCCGCCTCGGAAAACTTCTTCATGGAAGCGGTCTACCGCTCGGGGAAGTATCCTTGCGTGTTCATCGGTGGCTCGGCGGGCGGCAAGCTCGACTTCAAGGCGACCTGGCTGTTCGACGGCGAACGCTTCGTCCAGAACCATGCGGTGATCGTGTTCGCCAAGATGCGCCCCGATGTGCGCTTCGGCATCTTCAAGACGCAGAACTTCGTTGAAACCGGGCACAGCGTGGTCGTCATGGAAGCCTCGGCGGAAACGCGCAAGGTGACCTCGGTGGTCGAGCCCGGCTCGGTCGAGATCACCCCGGTTGTCGATGCGCTGTCCGCGATGATGGGGTGCCTGCCGCACGAACTCGAACAGCGGCTCAAAGGCTACACGTTCGCGGTGCGGGTCAACGACGAACTTTTCGTCCGCTCGATCGCGGGGATCGACGTGGCCGCCGGGGTCATCAGCTTCTATTGTGACATCAATCCGGGCGACGAACTCCACCTTGTTGCTGCAACCGATTTTGCGCAGCAAACCCGGCAGGACATGGACGCTTTCCTCGCGGGAAAACCCCGGCCCATGGGGGTGATTCTGAGCGACTGCATCCTGCGCCGCCTGAGCAACGGGGAAAACCTGTCCGCGCTCGACGGCATGTGGGGAGACATTCCGGTTGCCGGTTTTTCCACCTTCGGCGAGCTTCTGGGCATCAACGTCAACCAGACACTGACCGCCGTGGCCTTCTTCCATGTTCCCGAAGGCACCCCCTTCGAGGAAGACTTCATCGACAATTTCCCGATCCATTACGCGCACTTCTCGCGCTATTTCGTCGAGACCCGGCTCGCCCAGCAGCGCCTGATCAACGGTCTGCGCCAGCAATTGCTGGGTCGGCTGATCGAGTTCGTGATGAAGACCGCGCGCCTTGCGCAGGAACTCGATCAGGTCGCCAGCGGCACCGACGAGGTGCGCCGCAACATCGAGGTGATGCGCAACGACATGGAATCGCGGCTGGGCGAACTGACGCTCGATGATCGCACCGGCCAGCTCGACGCCGAGTTCGGCCATGTCGCCGAGGCCATGGCCCGCCTGCGCGAGATCGTCGAGGTGATCGACAAGATCAACATGCAGACCAACCTGCTCTCGCTCAACGCGGGGATCGAGGCCGCGCGCGCGGGCGAGGCGGGGCGGGCCTTCGCCATTGTCGCCAACGAAGTGCGCAGCCTGGCCAAGATGACCGGCTCGACCCTCGACCAGAGCCGGGATTCGCTCTCGCAGGTCGATGCCTCGATGACCCGGCTGGGCGAACATGTCGCCGAGAGCGAGACCAAGCTGGGCCATGCGCGCAGCGGCTTCGATGTGATCGCGGGCAATCTGGGCAAGATGTTTGCCTCGTTCGCGCGCATCGGCGACCTGCTCGGCTCGGTCGAGCAGATGTCGCGCCAGCAGACCACGATGATGACCCAGGTCGAGATCGAGATCGAGCGTCTCAAGCGGGTGGAAGGCCAGAACTGAGCAGGGCCGTGCATGCCCTGCCCGTATTCCGGCCAGTGTATTCCGGTCAGCCGTGCCGCAGCAGCTCTTCGGCGACCTTGTGGGCTTCCGAGCGGCCCTCGCGCAGGACCGGGCGCGGGTCGAAGCGGGCATAGACGCCGCCCGGCGGCATGATCTGCTTCGTTGCGTTCACACCGATCAGGCGCGTGGCCAGGGCATCAGCCTCGGGCACGAGGACCACTTTGACAATCGCGAGCGCCCCGATCCACAAGGGCAGCGAGAGTCCGATCGACCAGACCATGCACAGGGCGGCCCGGCTGGGGCGATATTTGCGGAAGAAGGCGGCCATCGATTTCCCCGGTCTTGTCATGCGGTCCCGTCTTTCGGGCTAGAGCCGGGCGGCTGACGCGAACATGAATTACCGAAATTTCATCCGGGGCGTGAACCGGTCTGGTGTGCCGGGCCCATGACGGAAGGGGCCTGTCGGCCCCTTCCGTTCATCGTTCCGATCAGGCTTCCCGATCATGCTTCGATGTAGTGCGCGGTGGTCCTCTCGCGCACGTCCTGCGCGCTCACGCCGGGGGCCAGTTCGACCAGACGGAACGGGCTGGCATGATCGGCGCGCTGGAACACGGCCAGATCGGTGATCACCATGTCGACCACGTTCTGGCCGGTCAGCGGGAGGGTGCAGGCCGGGATGAACTTGGCGCTGCCGTCCTTGGCGCAATGCTCCATCACGACGATGATCCGCTTGACGCCCGCGACGAGGTCCATCGCGCCGCCCATGCCCTTGATCATCTTGCCCGGCACCATCCAGTTGGCGATGTCGCCCCCTTGCGAGACTTCCATCGCGCCCAGCACGGTGAGGTCGATATGCCCGCCCCGGATCATCGCGAAGCTCTGCGCGCTGTCGAAATAGGCCGACTGCGCCAGTTCGCTGATGGTCTGCTTGCCCGCGTTGATGAGGTCGGCATCGACTTCGTCGTCATAGGGGAAGGGGCCGATGCCCAGCATCCCGTTTTCCGATTGCAGCGTCACCTCGATCCCCTTGGGGATGTGGTTGGCCACCAGCGTCGGAATGCCGATGCCAAGGTTCACATAGAAGCCGTCTTCGAGTTCGCGCGCGGCGCGGGCGGCCATTTCATCACGAGTCCAGGCCATCATGCGGTCTCCCGTGCGCGGGTGGTGCGGAATTCGATCTTCTTGTCATAGGGCGCGCCCAGGACGAGGCGCTGGACATAGACGCCGGGCAGGTGGATGGCATCGGGATCGAGGCTGCCGGTCGGCACGATTTCCTCGACCTCGACCACGCAGACCTTGCCGCAGGTGGCCGCCGGGACGTTGAAATTGCGGGCCGTCTTGCGGAAGACGACATTGCCGCTTTCGTCGGCCTTCCATGCCTTGACCAGGCTCAGGTCGGCAAAGATCCCGCGTTCGAGGATATAGTCCTGCCCGTCGAAATTCTTCACTTCCTTGCCATCGGCGACCAGCGTGCCCACCCCGGTCTTGGTGTAGAAGCCCGGAATGCCCGCGCCGCCTGCCCGCATACGCTCGGCCAGGGTGCCCTGGGGGCAGAATTCGACCTCAAGCTCGCCCGACAGGTACTGGCGCTCGAACTCCTTGTTTTCGCCGACGTAGGACGAGATCATCTTCCTCACCTGCCGCGTGCGCAGGAGCTTGCCGATCCCCTCGTTGTCGATTCCGGCATTGTTGCTGGCAAAAGTCAGGCCCTTGACGCCCGCATCGCGCACCGCATCGATCAGGCGTTCGGGAACACCGCAGAGGCCAAAACCGCCACAGGCAATCAGCAGGTCATCGCGCAAGAGCCCGTCAAGCGCGGCGGCGGCATTTGCATATATTTTATTAGCCATCGGCATCTCCCATTATGGGCCACATCCTACCCCACACGATGCATCGAAACTAGCGATACATCTTTATCTTTTCTGATAGGAAAGAGCGATGAAACGCTTGGCAATCTATCATCTGGAAACCTTGCTGTGGATTGCCCGCCTCGGCACGTTTCGTGCGGCGGCCGAGCGGCTCAACACCACCCAGCCTGCCATTTCGGCCCGTGTGCGCGAGATCGAGGAGCAACTGGGCGTGGCCCTGTTCCGCCGCGAAGGGCGCAACATGGTGCTGACCGCGCGCGGGCGGGCGCTTGTCGCCGATTTCGAGCCGCTCTGGGCCGGTTTCGAAAGCGCGCTGTTTCGCGCCAGCGACTTTGGCGGGGCGACCGGGATCGTGCGGATCGGCTCGGGCGAGATCGCCGCGGCCAGTTGCCTGCCGCCTTTCGTGTGCGAGCTGGAGCGCGACCTGCCCGGCGTCACCCTCGAAATCGCCATCGACCTGACCGCGCGGATGCTTCAGCAACTGCTCGCAGGCACGAGCGATCTGGTGTTCCTTGCCGGGCCCGTGGCCAGTCCGGGCATTCGCACGGTGTGCCTTGGCAGTGTCGCGCTGGTCTGGGTGGCCGGGCGCGACACGGCGGCGCGGGTGCAGGGCAAGGCGGTGGATTTTTCTGCGCTGCCCTTGTGGTCGATCCCCGAGAATTCGCCGATCCACGGGGTCATGCACGAAAGCCTCGCGCAGCTTGGCATTGCCGCCCGGGTCGTCCGCACCTGCAACAATGTGCGCACCCTGATCGAGATCGTCGTGCACGGGGGCGGGGCAGCGCTGCTGCCGGCCCCGATGATCCGCGCCGAATTGGCGCGCGGCGATCTGGTCGAACTCCTGCCCCCGCCCGAGCGGCAGATCCGCTTCGAGGCGGCGATCCGCAGCGCCGAGCGCGACCCGTTGATCCTTGAGCTGTTCCGCCGGGTCGAGGGGCTCAGGATCGAGGCGACCGCTCTTCCCTGATCTCGGGCTTGAGGCCCAGATGGTGGGCCAGCGCCTTGAGATCGCGGCCCACGCTGTCGTTGATGAGCACCGCATGGGGTTCATCGACCCGCAGGACGAGTGTATCGCCATGGCGGGTGAGCGAACTGCCGTCGAGCGCGGCGCGCGCGCCGACGGTGAAGCGGCGGCACAGGCGCGTGGCCAGGCCCCAGGCTTGTGCCTCGCGCAGCATGGCCGGGCTGGCCAGCATCGAAAGGTCGGCGGGCAGCACGGGCTTGCCGACATTGGCGATCATCGCGGCGGCGAGCATCGCGCGGTCGCGCGCGTTTGCGCCGATCCAGCGCTTGCGCAGACCCCATTCGTGCGACAGGTCGCCGCGCAAGTTGGGCTCGACCGTGGCCGAGGCCAGGCACAGCATGGTCGCGGCCATGCGCAGCCGCTCGCGGCCCTCGGCAGGGACGACCGCCGCGGTCCACTGGCTGACCATCGTGCAGGCCAGCGCGGTGATGCCATGGTCGAGCGCGAAGACACGCGCGCCGGCCACCAGCGGGTCTTCGGCCTGGACCTCTTCGGGCATGCTCGCCCACAGGCGTCCTTCGCGCAGGCCCCAGGCTGAAAAGACCAGCCTGTCGGGCTTGAGCCGGGTGATCAGCGCCGCCAGCAGCGCGGCCGTATCGGGCAGGCTGGCCAGACGGCCCGCCGAAACCCCCGGAATGGGGATCACCGTCTCGCTCTTGCGGCGGGCCATGGCCTTGGCCAGCTTGAGCGCAAGGGCAGGATCGGCGACATAGCCATGGGGGTCGTCGATCGGCCAGGCGGTCTTGATGATCATGTGGCGGGCAAAGGCGCGCAGCGAGCCGCCCACGAGATAGAGGGTCTGGCCCGGCGTTGCCGTCCAGTCTGCCCGGTTGAGCGCCTTGGTCACTTTCTGGGTGAATTCGCGCTGGCCCTGCGCACGCAGCGCGGGCAGGCGCAGCGTGCCCAGCGGCATGCTGATCCCGTGGGTGCAGCGCCCGTCGGCCACGTCGATCAGTTCGAGGCTGCCCCCGCCCAGATCGCCGACAACCCCGCGCGCATCGGGAAAGGCGCCGAGCACGCCGTGGGCGCTGGTGATCGCCTCTTCCTCGCCGCTGAGCAGGCGGGGTTCGAGGCCGAGGTCGCGGATTGCATTCAGGAAGGTCTGGCCATTGCGCGCATCGCGGCTGGCGGCGGTTGCCACCACGTCGACTTCCTGAACCCCCTTGAGGTCGAGGATCGCACGGAACCGCGCGAGCGAGGCGAGCGCGAGGGCCATGGCCTTGGGGGAAAGATTGCCGCTTTCGGCCACCCCTTTGCCCAGCCGCGCGGCGACTTTCTCGTTGTGCAGCACCTGGGGGGCGCGCAGCGGCTGGCCATAGATGACCAGCCGGACCGTATTCGAGCCGATATCGACGATCGCGCGCGGACGGGTGCCGGCGACACGGGACAGGGCTTGCACCATGCCGGTCAGGCGACCGTGGCGCCGCCGCGCCGCAGCGCCAGCTTGGGCACCTTGCGGCCCGTGGTAAGAGCCGCGCCGCGGCCCGAAAGCGAAGGGTTGGTCATGAAATAACGGTGCACGTTGAAGGGTTTCTCGTCCGCGCCCAAAGTGGCGGAAACGCGCTGATAGGCCCCATCGGCACTCAAAGTCCAGCTTTGCTCGGTATCGATGAGGTTGGCCAGCATGACCTGATCGAGAATCTGGTCGTGGACGGTCCGGTTGCGGATGGGCACGAGCACCTCGACGCGGCGATCCAGATTGCGGCTCATCCCGTCGGCCGACGAGATGAACAGCCGCGCGCGCCGGTTGGGCAGGTGGGCGCCATTGCCGAAGGCCCAGATGCGGCTGTGTTCGAGGAAACGCCCGATCACCGACTTGACCGTGATCTTCTCCGACAGGCCCGGTACGCCCGGCCTCAGGCAGCAGATGCCGCGCACGACGAGGCTGATCTCGACGCCCTCCTGTGCGGCGGCATAGAGCCGGTCGATCAACCGGCTGTCGGTCAGCGAATTGAGCTTGGCCCAGATCGCGGCGGGCTTGCCCGCGCGGGCAAAGCCGATCTCGCGCTCGATGCAGTCATAGAGCGTGCGGCGCAGCCCGATCGGCGAGATCGACAGGAACTCGGTGTTCTTGGGCTCGACATAGCCGGTGATGAAATTGAACAGCTGGCCCACATCGCGCCCGGCCTTCGGATCGGCGGTGAAGAACGAAAGGTCGGTATAGATGCGCGCGGTCACCGGATGATAGTTGCCGGTGCCAAAGTGGCAATAAGTGCGATAGCCATCGCCCTCGCGGCGGACCACCATCGAGACTTTGGCGTGGGTCTTCCAGTCGAGGAAGCCGTAGATCACCTGAACCCCGGCGCGTTCGAGCTGGCTGGCCCAGTGGAGGTTCTGTTCTTCGTCGAAGCGGGCCTTGAGTTCGACCACCGCCGTCACCGACTTGCCCGCGTCCGCCGCCGCGATCAACGCCGCGATCACCGCCGATTGCTTGCCCGCGCGATAGAGCGTCTGCTTGATCGCTACCACGTCGGGGTCGGAGGCGGCCTGATGGAGGAAATCGACCACCACGTCGAAGCTTTCGAACGGGTGGTGGATGACCAGATCCTTCTCGCGGATCGCGGCAAAGCAATCGCCGTCATGTTCGAGCACGCGCTCGGGATAGCGCGGGTTGTAGGGCTCGAACTTGAGGTCGGGGCGGGCCATGTCGACGATCTGCGAGAGGCCGTTCATCGCCAGCAGCCCGTGCGACTTGATCACCAGCGCATAGTCGAGCCGCAGCTTTTCGCGCAGCAACTGTTCTGCGGCAGGATCGGAATCTTCCTGCAACTGCAACATGATGACCTTGCCGCGCCGCCGCCGCTGGATCGCCGTGCGGAAGTAGCGGACGAGATCCTCGGCGTCTTCCTCGATCTCCATGTCGCTGTCGCGCAGCACGCGGAACGTGCCCGAGCCGAGCACCCTGAAGCCGGGGAAGACTTCCGGAGCATGGCGCCGCACGAGTTCCTCGATGCTGATCCAGCAGGCTTCCTCGCCCGGCAGCCGCACGAAGCGGGGCAGGGCGGGGGGGATCAGGATCATCTCGGTGACCGGCTCGTTGTCGGCCAGCCGGATCATCGAGAAGAGGATGCCGGTGCCCTGGTTGGCGATGAACGGGAACGGGTGGGCCGGGTCGATCGCCTGGGGGGTGAGCACGGGGACGACATGCTCGCGGAAATAGCGGGTCAGCCAGTCGGAGTGCGTGCGCGAGAGCGGGCGGTCGCCGATCAGGCGGATGCCGGCCTTTTCGAGCAGGCACGAGAGTTCGCCCAGCACTTCATGCTGCGCGGAAACCAGATCCTCGATCGCCCCGTGGATCTGCTGCAACTGCTGGGTGGGCGAGAGGCCGTCGATGGAAACCTCGTCGATCCCGCGCCGGACTTGCCCGGCAAGGCCCGCCACGCGCACCATCATGAATTCGTCGAGATTGCTGCCCGAGATCGAGAGGAAGCGCAGCCGTTCGAGCAGCGGATAATTGGTGTTCTGCGCTTCGGCCAGAACGCGGCGGTTGAACATCAGCCAGCTGAGTTCGCGGTTGAAATAGCGCGCGCCGGGGGCGATGTCGTGAAGCTTGGGGTCGTGCAGCCGGGATATGCCGGCCTGAAGGGCGGCGTGGGCGTCCGGCCCGGCTTGCGCTTCGGGGGCGGCCAGCGGCCCGGCCAGCGTATCGCCCGGTGCATTGCCGAGTGCATTGCCGAGTGTATTGCTCAAGGCATCGGGGGCCCCGGTTTCCGTCATGCAGCCCTCGCTCGTGTCTCCCATTGCGCCTTTCACTCCGTCAACTGCTCTGCCAGCCGCTCCGTTCGCCACTTTTTTTATCCTGTTCGATGCTGTTGCAGTGCCGCGCGCCATGGTTCCGCTTTGCTACGTTTCGATGACCCAAGCACCCTAGGCGGCATGAAAGCCAAGGCAAGTGCAAAGGGTGTCCGTCACGGGATGCATTCATCCGGTTTAATCTCTACTCGTTTTGTCGAGAATAAACCTCGCTTCGGCGCCGGGTGCTCGCCAGCCTCCTGTGTGACGCTAGATTGCAGTCTGGTCCCGGTGAGTCGTGCCCCTGGCCGCGTCATCACAGCCGGTCCGCAGCGGGTGGGCAGCGCATGGTTCCACCCGCTGCGGACTTCGAGATTGTTGTTTGGATATAATGCGTTGAACCTCGTTTTCGAGGGCGTTTCCGGCTGCCCTTGTCCGGCGTGGGGTTTGTTCATCGGGCAGAAAGTTTCGCTTTGTGGCCGCCAATAACTCGTTTAATGTCTATCTTGAAGGTTGAGTATAAGAGGGGTGCAGAAGGGGAGTGCAGGCATCTGCCGGTGTTTCCCTCCCTGCCATTCAGGCCTCTTGCATGCCCGGCTTCGGGCGAATGTGCTGGGCCATTCGTGTTCGTGGAAAAATGACCATGTCGACCAATCCGTCATCACCTGATGCAGAAAGTGCGCGGCTGATCGAGCAGTCTCTCGAAAGTGTGCGTGAGGCACTGGGAGGCCTGCGATATGGCCATGTCGGCCTGACCGTCCACGAAGGGCGTGTCGTCCAGATCGACGTGACCGAAAAGCGCCGTTTCAAGAGCGGCTGATTCCAGCCCGTCGGCAGCGCCAGGGTCGCCACGCGGCCCATGGACAAGGCCCCGGGGGGAGGGCCGCCGCCGACGGCAGCATCAAGACCAACTCCATGCCCCGTGCCACGGAACCCCTCCGCGCGCGGTACGCATGTCGCAAAGGGATGCAAACCCATGCAATTTCGTGCTCGCCTTCATGGGGCGTGCGCGCCGGCCTCGCTCGTCCTGAGCCTGCTGCTGGCCGGCACTGCCCACGCCTCTGACAATGCCGCCGCAGCGCCAGCAGCCGATGGGCCAGCAGCCGATGAGCAGGCTCCCGTTCAGGCCGCTCCGGCGCTTGACGAGGGTATCGTCGTCACCGCCCGCCGCCGCGTGGAAACGGTGCAGACCGTGCCGCTGGCCGTCACCGTCGTGGGCGGGCCGCATATCGACGCGACCGGCGCCTTCAACGTGGGCCGGCTCACCCAGTTGACCCCGACGCTCCAGTTCTATTCGTCCAACCCGCGCAATACCTCGGTCAACATCCGTGGCCTTGGCGCGCCGCTGGGCCTGACCAACGACGGCATCGAGCAGGGCGTGGGCGTCTATATCGACGACGTCTACTATTCGCGCGCGGCCTCCTCGACGTTCGACTTCCTCGACGTGAGCCGGATCGAGGTTCTGCGCGGGCCGCAGGGCACGCTGTTCGGCAAGAACACCACCGCGGGCGCCCTCAACATCACCAGCCGCGCCCCCACGTTCGAGCCGGAAGCCCGCGCCGAGGTTTCGGTGGGCAACATGGGCTTCGTCCAGGCCAAGGCGGCGGTTTCGGGCCCGCTGAGCGATACGCTGGCGCTGCGCGTGGCCGGTTCCTTCACCCGCCGCGACGGGTCGATCTACAATGTCGCGCAAGGCCAGTGGGTCAATTCGCAGGACAACAAGGGGGGCCGCGTCCAGCTCCTGTGGCGCCCCAATGGCGGGGTCGAGTTCACCCTCTCGGGCGACTACAACCAGCAGGACCCCAATTGCTGCGCGATGGTCTACGTGCGCACCGGCACGACCCAGCGCCCGCTCAATCGCCAGTATGCCGCGCTGGCCGCGGCGGCCGGGTATGCCGTGCCCAGCACCAATCCATTCGACCGCGTGACCGACGAGGACGTGGCCCTGCGCGCCCACAACGTGACCGGCGGCGTCTCGCTGCGCGGCAAGATCGAGACGGGGCTGGGCACCGTCACCACGATCACCGCCTGGCGCTTCTGGGACTGGAACCCGTCGAACGACCGCGATTATCTGGGCCTGCCGATCACGGTGCGCTCCAACAACCCCTCGCATCAGGACCAGTGGACGCAGGAACTGCGCCTGACGGGCGAGAGCGGCCGTTTCAACTACACGGTGGGCGCCTTCGGTTTCTACCAGAAGATCCACACCAGCGGCGTGCAGGAACAGGGCGCTGCGGCGAGCAAGTTCCTGCTCAACCCGTCGAACCCTGCGCTCTACAACGATCCTTCGGTGCTCAACGGGTTGACCGCGACCAACGACATCTCGCTCAAGAACACGAGCGCGGCGATCTATGCCAAGTTCGGCTACAAGCTGACCAGCAAGCTCTCGATCCAGCCGGGCGTGCGCATCAACTATGACAAGAAGGATGGCGTCTACAATTCGGTGGTCAACGATGGCGCGGGCAACCTGCTGACCGTCCGGCCCAACAACACCGCGCGCGAGAAGGCCCAGCTTGGCGTGCTGGCGCCCCAGTATTTCGTCGCCAATTTCAGCGACTGGAATTTCTCGGGCGACGTGACGCTGGCCTATGACATCAGCCCCGTGGTCCATACATATGCGACTTATGCGCGCAGCTTCAAGTCGGGCGGCATCAACCTCAACGGGGTGCCGGCCGATGCGAACGGCAATGCGCTGACCCAGCTCGCCACGGTCAAGCCCGAGCGGGTCAACCACTACGAAGTGGGCATCAAGACCCAGTTCTGGGACCGCAAGGGCACCTTCAACCTCGCCGCCTTCCGCACCGAGATCGGCGACTATCAGGCGCAAGTCTCCAACTATGCGGTCGGCGCCCTGCGCGGCTATCTGGCCAATGCCGACAAGGTGCGCACGCAAGGCGTCGAGGTCGATTTCAGCCTGCGCCCGAGCGAACGGTTCAGCCTCTACAGCAATGCGGCCTATACCGACGCCAAGTACGTGCGCTTCACCAATGCCCCGTGCGCGCCCGAGCTTTCGGGCGGCGCGACAAGTCCGGGCTCGTGCGACATTTCCGGACAGGCGCTGCCCGGTGTCTCGAAGTGGTCGTTCTCCTATGGCGCGGAAGCCAACCTGCCGGTCTCGTTCCTGGGCGGCAGCGAGGATCAGGTCTATCTGGGCTTCGACGGCAACTATCGCTCGCGCTTCTCGTCGAACCCGACCCCTTCGGCCTATACGTGGATCGAGGGCTATGCGCTCAGCAACTTCCGCCTCGGCCTGCGCCGTCAGGGCCGGTTCGACATCTATGGCTGGGTGCGCAATGCCTTCGACACCCACTACTTCGACCAGTTGGCCGTGGCCTCGGGCAACACCGGCCTGATCGTGGGCATGGTGGGCGATCCGCGCACCTACGGCTTCACCCTGCGCGGACAGTTCTGAATTTCTCTCCCTTCCTGAACCCTCCCCATGCCGATGGGGAGGGGGCCCCATGCAAAGCGCAAAGGGGATTTCATCATCGGTCCCCGTCGATGAAATCCCCCAGCGGCCCCAGAATCGACCCTTCGCCGCGGTTTTTGCCACCCCCCGGCATGGCGGCGGCAACCATCCGCCCGGCCAGTCGCGAAAACGGCAGCGACTGGATCCAGACTTTGCCCGGCCCGGTCAACCGTGCGAAGAACAGGCCTTCGCCGCCAAACAGCGCGCTGCGCACGCCGCCCACCGTCACCAGGTCAAACTCGACCGAGGGGGTATAGGCCGCCAGACACCCGGTATCGACGTGAAGCTGCTCGCCCGGTGCCAGTTCGCGCTCGATCAGCGTGCCCCCCATCTGCACGAAGACCCAGCCATCGCCATCGAGGCGCTGCATGACGAAACCTTCGCCGCCGAACAGCCCGGTCATGATCCGCCGCTGGAAGGCGATGCCGATGGAAACGCCGCGCGCGGCGGCCAGAAAACTGTCCTTCTGGCAGATCAGCGTGCCGCCCAGATCGGAGAGCTTGAGCGGCAGGATCGTGCCGGGCACGGGAGCGGCAAAGGCCACCCGCGCCTTGCCGCTGCCATGGTGGGTGAAGACGGTGGTGAACAGGCTCGCCCCCGTCACCAGCCGCTTGCCCGCGCCCAGCAGCTTGTCCATGAAGCCGCCGCCATCGCCATGGCTGCCATCGCCGAACACCGTTTCCATGGTGATGGCCGCATCCTTCCACACGAAGGCCCCGGCTTCGGCCACGGCACTCTCGCCCGGATCGAGTTCGATCTCGACGAATTGCAGGTCGTTGCCGCGAATGGCAAAATCGACGTCGTCGGCAATGCCGGCGCGGCGGCTGTGGCTCCACGGACTGCTGCTCATGATGAAGTCACTCTCCGAAAAAAGCCGGCTCCGAAAAGGGCGGTCGGGGGTAGACCCATGGCCTGTATCAAAGCGGGGTAACAGCTGTTAGAATGGCGCCATGGCCGGAGGCTGGCAACCCCGGTTCCTTCAACTCTGGCTCCCACAACTCCAGCTCCCACAACTCTGGCTTCCTCAAGGAGAATGGCAAGGCATGACGGCAACCGCGCGTGAAGGTACTGGTGGAGGCCTCTCCCCCCGGCGCTACGCCCTCAGCGCCATCGTCCTGCACTGGAGCATCGCGGCGCTGCTGCTGTTCCAGGTCTCGCTCGGCTGGCGACTGGAAGACCTGCCCAAGGGCGTGGCCCGTTTCTCGGGCTACCAGTTCCACAAGTCGGTGGGCTTTCTCATCCTCGGGCTCAGCCTTGCCCGGCTGATCGTGCGGCTGGTGGCGCGGCGTCCGGCGCCTGCGGCAGGCACCCCGGCGGTGCGCCTGCTGGTCAAGGTCGTCCATGTCCTGCTCTATGCGGTCATGATCCTGGGCCCGCTGTCGGGCTGGATCATGGTTTCGGCCTCGAAAGTCCGCATGCACACGATGTTCTTCGGTGCGTTCCCGATCCCCAACCTGCCGGTGGGTGCGGGCTGGCACATGCCTGCCGAAACGGTGCACGGTTCGCTCGGGCTGGTCACGCTGGGCCTGTTCGGGCTCCATGTCGCGGGGGCCCTGCGCCATCATCTCCAGGGCGATGCCCTGCTCGAACGGATGATCCCGCTGGCCAGCCGCCGGGGGCTGACGATCGGCGCGGCGGTGGCGTTGGCAGGCGCGGTGGCCGCCATGGTGCTGGCGCAAGTCTGGCCGTTTGGGGCTGCGGCGGCTCCGGCTCCGGTCGCTTCGGTTGAGCCGGGCGCGCAAGCCAGTCAGGATGCTGAGCCGGAAGATGCTTCGAACGATGCGCTGGCCTCGGGGGCGAGGCCCGTGCCGGCGTCCCCATCGGTTGCCGCGCTCGCCTCTGTCGCGGCACAGGCGCCCGATCTTGCGTTCTGGCAGGTGGCGCCCGGTGGCAAGCTGGGCTTTCGCGCGACGTATTCGGGCGAGGACATCGCCGGCGCTTTTTCCCGCTGGGACGCGCGCATCCGTTTTTCGCCCGATGACCTCACGCATTCTTCGCTGCGCGTGACCATCGATCCGGCCTCGGTCAACTCGGGCGATACCCAGCGCGACGACATGCTCAAGAGCGATTCCTTCTTTGGCACGGCGGCCCATCCGCGCGCGGTCTATACCGCCTCGCGCTTCCGCCAGCAGTCGCCCGGCCACTATGTCGCCGAGGGTACGCTGTCGCTCGGGGGCAAGATCCGTCCGGTGCCGCTGGCTTTCGTGCTGGCCATCAACGGGGCTTCGGCAAGGGCCCATGGCACGGCGACGCTCTCGCGCACGGCCTTCGGGGTGGGGACCGGCGAATGGAGCAGCACCGATGCGCTGCTCGATGCGGTGACCGTCGATTTCGACTTCAAGGCCGTCCGCCAGTCGTAACCGGCCCACCCTGGCCGGCCTGCCCTGGTCGGCCTGCTCTTACCGGTCGGCTCTGGCTGGCAGGGGCCGGCGCGCGGCTCAGGCCAGCGGGCCGCCCGGCGATCCCTGAAGGCGTACCCCGGCAAAGAAGAACGCGACATAGCGTTCGGCCCAGGCGGCATGATCGGCGCGCTCCTGTCCGGCTTCCGAGCAGGACATCTTGATGTGGCCCAGCAGCCCTTCGAGCCAGAACCGGGCCGCATCCTCGCAATTGCCGATCACGATCTCGCCCTGGGCCTGGGCCCGGACGAATTCGTCGCGGATCGATTCCATCGCCGAGCGATAGACCCGCGCGCGATGGCCGCCCTGCGGGCTCCCGGCCTCGATGTCGAGCCATTCGATCAGGCTTTCGAGCAGCTTGCCATCGGGCGAATGTAGCAGGTTGAGCGTCTCGATGGCGCGCAGGCGGAAGCGTTCGGCCATCGAGCCACCGGGGCCTTGCGCGATGATCCGCGAGCGGCACAGCGCCACGCCATGTTCGAGCAGGACCTCCATGAGTTCGACTTTGCCCGCAAAGCGCGAATAGATCGTCGCCTTGCCGATATGGGCATGGCGCGCCACGCGGTCGAACGTGAAGGTCTCGAAGCCGGTCTCGCGCAGGACTTCCCAACTGGCCTTGAGGATCTTGCCGTAAAGCTGCCCGGCCTCGGCCACGGAAGGGCGGCCCCGGCGCGGCATGCGCTGCATCGGGCAAGAGCCCCCGTTTTCGCCTGCCTCAGTGGAGAGAGCGATGGAAGGGGCCGCTGGCGGGGTCTGGTCCGAAGGAGGCGTCGTCATCGGGCGCTTGCGAGGCTGGTGAGAGAGGTACTGCGGAGCGGCTGTCGCGCGCGGCGATCTGGCCTGACGGCGAACCGGACTGGGCTGTACCGGGCTGGGCTGTACCGGGCTGGGCTGTTCCGGGCTGGCCCAAATCTGACGGACTGCCGGAAGACACCTGCTCCCAATAAGTCTGGCAGTTCATCGCCAGACCTTCCTGACAGGCCAGCCAGACACGGCGGCCAAAACCGGAAAACCAGTCCATCCTTCCCGATCCTTTCCGGCGTTCCGCATCGCGGAAGGCCGCTTTTCGGAGCGCCATGTGCCACAACTGCGTCCGAAGTGCGCCTTTGCGGCGTCACGGGATCGAGTATTGCCATGGAATCGAAGGACGGCAAAGCGCTATAAAAAGAACGGGTTCGTCCCATTTTCAGGCGCCAGCCGGGGTGGTTTGCCAGCCCAGCCCGAGGGCCTTTTCAACCGCGATGAAATCGGTGACCAGTTCGGCCTGGGCCGAGGTGCTGGACTGGAGGGCCGCAATGGCCTGACGGCGGGCGGTCAGGGCATCGCCGAGCGCGACGGTTCCGGCGCGGGCACGCTGTTCCTGAAGCTCCTGCGCGCGGCGGGCCTGGGCCTGGGTGTCGAGCGCCTTGCCCAGAACCTGACGCTGGCTGCCAAAGCGGGTGAGGGCGCTTTCGGCATCCTGCAAGGCGGCCAGCACGGTGCGCTGATAGCTGGCCTGCGCCTCGGCATGGGCGGCGCGCTTGTTGCGGACCTGGGCCCGGTTGCGCCCGCCGTCAAAGGCGCTCCAGCGCAATTGCGGCATGGCCAGGCCGATCACCTTGTCCGGGTCGACCGCATCGCCCACGTTCGGCCCCCCCAGACCCAGCAGGCCCATGAAGGTGACACGCGGCAGGCCAGCGGCGATCTGCGCGCCGATATCGGCATTGGCGGCGGCCAGATCCCGCTCGGCGCGGCGGATGTCGGGCCGGTTGCGCAAAAGCAGCGCGGGATCGCCCACCGATACGCTGGCCGGGGGCAGCGGCACCGGGGCGGGGCTGGCGAGCAACCCGTCGAGCGCGCCCGGTTCCTGTCCGGTCAGCACGGCGATCTGGTCGATCAGCACGGTAATGTCGGCGCGGGCCGTGGCGCGGTCGCCTTCGGTGCGGGCGGCTTGCCCGCGGGCTTGCGCCAGACCCTGTTCGGGCGCGGTGCCGGCCTGAAGGCGGGCGCGGGCCAGATCGACCAGTCTGGCGTCGATCCCGGCCTGCTCGTCGAGGCTGGCCAGAACCGTCTGGCGCGCGCGCAGCGAAACATAGGCCCGCGCGATTTCCGCCGAGAGGGTGACCTGCGCATCGGCAAGGCCCGCTTCGGCGGCCTGAGCCCGTGCCCCGGCGGCCTCGATCTTGCGGCGGGTGCCACCGAAAAGGTCGAATTCCCAGCTCGCGTCGAAGCCCAGATTGTAGATCGTGGTATCGGTGCGTCCGGTCTTGTCGCTGCCCAGCACATCGGCCGGAACATTGATGTAGGGCACCCCGGTCGAGGCGTTGAAGGTGGGCAGCAGCGAGGTCTTGTTGGCGGCAAGGCTCGCGCGCGCCTGCGCGATGCGGGCATTGGCCACCGCGATGTCGGGCGAGGAGGACAGGCCCTTGTCGATCAGCCCGGTCAGCACCGGATCGCCCAGCGCCTCCCACCAGCGCGCAGACGGGGCCTGCGGGGTGGTCGTGGCGCGGTCGGCGCGCAGGAAATCGCCGCGCGCGCTGGCAACCGGGGCCGAGGCG